>CAZMJD010000024.1:2137-12611 GCA_964566385.1 uncultured Candidatus Poseidoniales archaeon
CGTCTTCCTTGGTCGTTGGAGTGCAAAGCGCTACGCGCTTCCTCTTCCTGATGTTCTCGGTGTTGAACTCCCCATCGTTTGGTGTGGAGCCGCCCTCTCTCTGGTGTTCATAGCAGGGCGCCTTTCAACCGCTTCTGTCGTATCGAGTTCGGATCCAACCTTGGACCATCTTGTCCTCATGATTTCTCTCATGTGTCTTGCAGCTGTTGCCGCTATTGGCGTTGATGACATCGCTCGCCGGCTCCGCTCAGCGATGCTTGGAATGGGTGCCATTCTTCTTGGTTCCCGTCTCCTTGTCGCTGTATTCGGTCGCTTCCCTGCACCGTTCTATCTTGATCCAAGGAGTGGAGATGCTTGGTTCTGGGAGCCTGAATGGTTGGTTGCGGAAGCCCTCCTTCTTCTGTGCTGGTTCACGTTACGAACACTGTATCCGATTGGCAAGGAAGACGGAAACAGGGAGAGGTCAAGACGTGATTCACTGATGACTCGCAGCCTTGGTTTGATGGCACTTGGTGCAGGCCCTGTAGGAGTTGTAGTTGCAACCGATGTAGGAGTGCGTAGTCTGCGCACCAGACACCCTTCTGGAACTGCTCTTGTCACCATTCTTCTTCTTGGCTCCCTTCTGGCCATGACTGCTTGGTGGTCACGTGTTGATGCAGCCTTCGATCAGATCACACTCGTGTTCGGCGCCCTCGCTGGACTTGTGGTCATTTGGTCGATTCCCAACGTGCGAGCAGCATGGACTGAACCTTGGATCTGGTCCATGCATCTTCTTTTCATCATAGGTATCTTCACTTCACAGACCAATTTCACTCGCCTCGGGCCGTTTGTGTTCATTGTTCTCTCTTCAATCACGTGGATCACAGGCCTTCTACAGCGCCGCCGCATGTTCCGCTCTTTCGCCATCGTTGATCTTCTGGTAGCATGGGGCGTGGCTGGCCTGACTGCAGGGACTGACATGGTGGTCTGGGTGGGCCTGCTCGTTGGAACGACAGCTCTCCTTGGTGTCGTTACATGGTTGAATCAGACTCGTTCAGACTTGATTTCAGATGATTGAATGGGTTCAGTGCTGAACCACCCCATCAGAAGAATAAGAAATCAGAAGAATAGTGTCGGACAGTGAGGTACTGATGTCGTCTCTTCTCCCAATCATCGTGTCGGCGCTGCATGTGATAGCGCTAGGATTGGCTTTGGGTGGTCTATGGGCGCGAGGCGCAGCGATGAAGCGCCAGGATGTGCCAGGTATCCTAGCTGCAGACAATGCCTGGGGCTTAGCAGTGCTATTGATCATCATTACAGGCCTGTGGCGCGCCTTCGGTGGTTTAGAGAAAGGTACTGCATATTATCTGGCAAGTACCGCCTTTCACCTCAAGATGGGACTGTTCGGTCTTATTTTCCTCTTAGAGTTAGGTCCGATGGTGACCTTCATCCAATGGCGCATACAACGAGCGAAAGAACAGGAATTGGATCTGAGCAATGTACCACTGTTCTACAAACTCAACAGTGCTGAACTGTTGCTAGTGATTCTGATCCCATTCGTCGCTGCGGCAATGGCACGTGGCCTCGGAGCCGGTTGACATCACCGATGCCTCCTTGAAGATACGCTATCAAAACATGATGTGGTGGGCGAGCCTGAATGGACAGAAGAGGTGCTACGAGCCGCGTTGGAGGATCACTCCCCTTGTTTTGATTGGCTTGAACGTCCAGGCCGGCATCAATATAGATGGAGATCATTCGATGGGCGTTGGATAACTGCTCGCCGTAGGGTGAAAGATCACTCATCACTGCTCAAGGCAACAAAGGGCTCAGTCCCCCTCGACCTTTACGTCTCAACCTCTGCATGGCTTGACCCAATTGATTTACCACGTCTCAAGGATTCAACTCGCCCTCATCCCATCTTGCTCGATCATCTTGTCGTCTTTGATATTGACATTCGCCCATTCTCTCTAAAGCAACTGGAATCAGCTAGGCGTGCAGCGATTGCATTGCGCGAGTGGATTGAAATCAACACAAATCTGGTTCTAGTTCACATCGCTTTTTCCGGTGGAAAAGGTTTCCACCTTGTCTATTCAGATCCAGACAGGACTCTCTTCGCAATCCCAGATCCCCGTGAGCGTGAAGAAGCAGTTCGAACCTCAAGAAAGACCCTTCTTCGTAGCGTTCTTCAGGCCGGACATCATGTAGACCCCCTGATCACAGCAGATACAAGACGGATCATACGCCTACCTGGTACTCTACATGGCCGCACAGGATGGTATTGTCATCGATTGGACTCCCACCTGATTGAACAACCACTGTCTATGTGGGTGGATGAAATTCCACGCCATCCATTTGCAGTAAAACTCCCTCGTCGAATCTGGCAGATTCCTTCTTTCAAGATTCCTAGATTGAGTTCTCTTATTCCTCGAAAGGCGAATCACCTTGAACACAGAACATGCTTACAGGCAAGTTCACATGTTCCTAGTACGAAGAATCGCTCAGCCCTCATGACCTGGATCAATACACCTTTGGATAAGATTGGTGCGCGGATTGAGCGCTTAGTCGAGTCTATGGATGAAGCGGATATTGGGCCATGTGCCGTGTGGACGGATTCAGGAGGAGCATTGGTGTTGATTCCAAGAGCCATTCCAAATGAGGCATTCAGACGCATCACATCGACTCTTAATCTATCTGGCTTTGGCCATCGAATTCGCAGGCATGGTCATGTTTGGACGCGAATTTCTGCAGTCATGTGGGAACATGGAGAATGGGAATCAGATCCAGAAATACGTGGAGTGTATGCAATTGAATCAGGCGAGCGTTGCCAGCACCCATGGTCAAAGGCACACCTTGAACTTGCCAGTAGAATGGGCCTGTATATCCAATCCTCAGGCGATCATGCAGGCAGCAGTGAACCAATCACACGTATCGTGAAGATGCGATAAATTACATATGACGCAGTCCAATGCCAAGCCGGTCCCAATGGAGCCTGTGGGCGATGACAGATGCCGATGAATCGGCTTCCACATGAATTCACCCGCGTCGGCGCGAGGGACCCGCGCCGGCGCAATATCTACCTGCACGGAAGGGACGCCTGAATGAAATCATCATCGCATGTTCTCATTGGTTCGGGTATCATTCTCATCATCATTGCTGGCGCAATCTTTGGTTTTGCAACTCGGACAGATTGGATTGAGACCTCAGCAGAAGTGACTGACGTCAGTGAAGTCTCTCAGTTCGCTGAAGAGAAGGAAGAATGCCGCCAAAAAACGTATGATTCTGAGGGTAACTCACGATGCACAAGTTACAGAACATACGTTCTCTATACCTGTAATATGTTCGTACAATATGAATTTGAGAACGATGGACAAATGTACCAAGGTATGGGGATTGATTCATATTCTTCACTTTCAGATCGAAATTGTCTACAACACCAACAAGAACGAAGAGATATGTTGCGAATCAATGGAACAATGGTTTCTGTATATTTTGATTTGAAAGATCCATCTATCAATCATTATCCAGAACCCCCCTCAGTTGAGTTATTGCTCACCGCCGCCATTGCATGTGCTGGAATCGGGTCCACTTCACTCATTTTTGGCCTATGGCGTCTCTGGAGGGGACACTCCCCTTCACGATCAAATTACACATATCGCTCATCATCCTCCGATGTCGATACTGAAATCCGATCTACCTCAAATAAATGGGGTCTTGCGCCAAGTCGTATCGTGAGCTACAATCACGCGGTTGAATACCTACAGAGTAATGACTTGGCTGGTGAAGAAGACATGCGAAAGTTTCTCGAAACAGCATTCCATCTTCGTCCCGAACACGTGGAGAGTTTCTTCCAGAATAAGTATGTGCGCTCAATACTTTTTCCCGAACAAACTCCACCTGTGCTGCGAATCATTGCGGATGAGGATGAACCACCTTCTTTCGAGTCATTAGTTGCCAGCGGGATGTCTTCTACAAGACCTGCACAGGTGGGTGAAAATACCTGTGAACAGGAAGGATGTAGCAATGCTGTGAACGACTTTGACTTCCGTTGCTTCAATTGCCGTAAGTGGTTGTGTGATGAACATCAAGGTCAAGGGATACATTGTCCCGAATGCGCGTGACGAATGAATTTCAAATCAGATGAATACATTCTTCTCATGTATTGACCAGTCGGGATTTTGTTCATTATTGCGTGCGTTTTCAATCGCTTTACGACCAGCATCGCTTTTTGCATAGAGGATGTTGCTTGGGCTAACATGTACTTCCCAGTGGCGCTGGAACATCTCAGCATCTTTCTTCTTCTTTGAAAGAAGGCGAGGCACCATGTGCAGCATGACATTCTCGACATGTTCTGAGACCTCTTCACGTGGCTTGAACAAGAATGGAAAGTAACGAGATAAGAATGTGTGAACTAGTATTGGTGTAAGGAATCTAGCCGATCGTGAGATGACATACCTCGGCTTTTCCAAAGGTCCGAGCACCTCTCGCATCGCTGTACAGAATATTTCAGATTCCTTTTCAGTGCATTCTTCAAGATGCATTCGTAACCATCCCCCACCTCGATCACCCCCTTCTGAGTGCGAAGATTTTGAGAGATGCCCCGCTTCATGCAGCGATTCTAAGACGGCTGTAGCGATGGCTTGTGTCAATGTACCTTCTGTCCATTTCACATCTCCTGTGAGGGGAAAACCACCGACACCCCCACTTTTCTTCAATTCAATAGCTGCCCTTGGTTCAGCGTTGAATGGCTGCCCAATCTTCCAATATTCTCGAGCATCAGGCCTGTTTCGCCCACGCATGATCATCTCTTGGTTGAACACAGTCATACCTTCGCTGATCGCCATCTCTGGCACTTCTTTGAATGCAGGATGGACATGCCCTACTCCCTTCTCGATCGCACCATCATCACAGACGCCATACAGATGCCGATGCTTCCGTTTGAATCTGTCATAATCGTCGAATCCTTTCTTGAATTCTTCAGCGATGCAGATCACGTCCCAGTTGTTTGCAACTTTCTCAGGCCATTCTTTGTCCAAGCGTATTGATCGCCCACGTAATTGATTGATACTCATGTCAGTCGCTACAGTCGTTAGATCGATCAGGCAATTGATACGAGATGCATCCCACCCTTCACCCAACAACCCGCGTGTTCCAACGATGCATTGAGTGACACCACGCTGAAACATCTCAGTGATCATTTCAATGTAATTTCGAGGAACCCAATCCTTACCATAACCCCGAATGTCATGATATGGGCCTTCATTCACATCCTTCAATTCGATTGCAAGCTCGCGCTCAGTGATCCAATTTCTGCATTCTTGAATAAATGTCTCAACCAGATCATCATCAACAAGAACCGTGCTTCCAGTCATCAGAATAGGGTTCAGATGATCTGTATCTTCATCTGAAACAATTGTTCGGAATGCAGCGATTGCTCCTCCTGCCTGTTCATCTTGGATTCCTTGAACAACAGCCATCGATGAAGTCTTCTCAAAATCAGTCACAATCACTGCACGGAGGTTGCGTCCAAGATCCTGCATTTCAGAACGGAGAATATCGACAACCGCCTGCAACTTCGCCCGAGAATATGCCAGAATGCGCCCCACTGGTGAAGCGGCAGCGCGCACCCCTGTCTCTGCAATTTGCCTTCCGAGCAGCCTGAATCTCGCAACAGCTTCTTCTGCCAGAGCATGATCCTCAGAGCTCTGAGAAAGTCGTAACCCATAGCGCACATATCGATCAATGAGTGGGGTGAATAGGTTAAGAGGACTCCATCCAACCTCAAGGATGCTATGACTCACCGGTTCTACATGTTCAGGTAGTTCAACAGATTGACGTTGAAGATGAACTCGAGCAGCATTGAGAAAATCCTCCTGTGCCCCTCCTTTCATCTCTGTTGGCCAGCGCTTGAGTTGAATCCCCACCGTGGATGGATCGGCTAATGATTCCAGAAGCCATTGGTTAAGAGGAGGGATACGAGTCCCGTCTTCTTCGCCTCTTGGAGCTTGTAATATCTCGATGATTTCGTCGAATTTCTCATCGACGCGGGCGATGTATTGCAATTCGTCGTCAGCAGGTCTCACAAATTGAACGAGGTCTTGATAGGGTGCAAGGTTGTGATCGCGCACAAGAGCAGGTACTGGAACCTCATAATCGACTTCTCCAAGGAGTTCAAGATAATGATCGGTGGATTCCGATGCGCCTTCACCGAGTTCTGGTGGTGTAGCGGTCAATCCTAGAATAACGGGTTCATCGAACATTCGATCGACCTCAGCTAGGATTTTGCCCCAATGATGGAGTAGATGATGGCATTCATCGAGAATCACAAGGCCGATTCCATGCTTGCTTAATCGAGAGATGTGAGACCGTGCCGATTCATGCAATGTCCACAAAGGGTCTCCATGTTCTGCGATAGCATTTCGTGCTTGTTTTCTGTAGAATGATTCTCGTTTTGCATAATATTCTGGATTTCTCTCTCTCAGGTCATCCTGCCAAGCAGTGGCTGTGAGGTGGTCATGGGCTTCGCCTGAATCAATCAATTTCTCACACCATAACAGCAGTGCAGCAGCGTCAAGGTCCTTGCTCCCTCGGCTTGGCAACGTCACAGATTGATAGGTAAGAGAAGTCAGCAACCCTGGTTGTTTAGGATCAGTACTGATCATATCTTCTTTCCCAGACAAATCAAATAACGCGGTCCGAGCAGCCCACTGTGCTTGAATTGCTGAATTAGGAGAGAGCACTAATGCAGGTCTTCGGACGATGTTGGACCATACGTAGAGGCCAAGTACGGTTTTCCCGGATCCGGGCGGGGCAACGATGTGGAGTTTGCGCTGCCCTTGTTCGATTTGATCAAGAATCACTTGCGTTGCAGCAACTTGTGATGGACGCAAATCTCCACCAAAACCGATGCCCGTGAATCCATCTTCGTGCATGCCCTCGCCTCTGCTGTTACGTTCTCTTTTACTGCAATTTATTCAGAATAGCCCGGACCACCTTGCGATGAGATATCCCACAAGAAGAGCTGGGATACCGAATTCGAAAAATCTCTTGAGAGGCTTCCACCACCATTTCTCTTCGACACTTTCGATGGCCTCGCCTATCATATCACCGATGGCGTCTTCGGGCAAGACCATATTCTGCCCAAGAGTTACCACTCTTGAACAAGTTTGGTTCTCTCTCTTCAGCCAGATGATTGTTTCACATCACCAATAACAGCTCCTGATAATCGCAGCAATTCATCAGGGGTGATGGGGAACACGGTCTGTGGAGTTCCACCGGCACCCCACACTGTCTCATATTGCAGAAGGTCCTCATCCATGAGCACAGTCAATTGTCTTGGATGACCGAATGGAGGTACGCCACCTATGTGGTAACTTGTACTCTCAAACACGTATTCAGCATCAGCCATACTAGCCTTACATCCGATGATGGATTTCACCTTCTTCTTGCGATCAACACGGTTAGCCCCTGATGTGATTACGAGAACGGGCCCATTTTCGGTTCGAAAAAGAATCGACTTTGCGATATGTGCCACTTCGCATCCGAGTTGGTCAGCAGCGTCTTGAGAGGTTCTGGTTCCCTCCACATAGGTTCGGGCTTCAGGCTTGAAACCCATCTCTGCACAGGCTGCTAACCAGCGTTCATGACCATCCATGATTTTGGAAAGGAGAAGTGGAACTTATTGATTCAGGTTCCACTACCAACTCACTCCTCCAAGAGCAAGACCAGATGGGCCAAGGACGAGTAGTACGGTGATCAAGAATCCTAAGATGGCACCACCATTGAGCAAAGGGAGTCCCGCTTGCGGACGCCCCATGGCGACGAAAGACATCAGTGCGGTGTATCCAACAAGCCCACCGATCAGGGCGCCGATTCCACAGAGAAGTGCTGCGTCGATGTCGAACCATGATGGTTCATGAGGTAACCAAGTAATCGCAGAGAGCACAAGCATACCTGGAAAGATGACATCTCCAAGTCCCATGAACAACGCTTCCCGGCCATCGGACCGCTGTGGCTCCGTTGATGCAGAGTCATTGGAATCACCTCTGATCATCTCTCCTTCGCTCTCTCCATCTCCATCAGCAGTTATGCCGACCTCGTGTCTCTCCTTGAGTGAGGCGGGCCCATCACTGCTGCGCATTGAGTAACCTTGTTCCTGTGGCGCTACGAGTAGAATCGGCATTTTCAGATCGATCATCGTCTCAGCAAGATCGAGCATGTGCTTCGACTTGTACACGGCCCACCAATCGTATATTGCTGCAAGGACCATGAATAGAATGATCAGCCAAGGTACGAAACTCACACCTAGAATCGTCACAACTCCCGCCCCAACAAGGATACCAACAATGTTCACGATATGCCAATCTGGCCGTACGAGCAGCCAGACCATGAGGGCGAGTGAAATAACGAAAGCCACGATTTCAAAAGCATAGGCTGGGCCCATCACCGGTTTGACAGATGGAAGATGGATGGTCCCCGACTGCCAGGACTGCATATTTGTGACAATGATTATTCCATCATTCAATCCCTCATCAGACCAGAATGAGTTGTTTCCGTATTGGATATTGACCCACGGAGTCAGTAAGGGCTTGTTGTCATTATCAATGGTACTTGTCACTTGTTCGACGAAGGAACTTGAACTCAACATCCTCATACTAGTCTCATCGACGATGAAGACGTCCATCCACCCTCCCCTGTTGTAATCGCCGAATGTGATCGAGCGAATCTCCCCATCGAATGTGTCTTTATCAGTGCGCAGAATTGTATCTCTGACTAGCATCCCATCCTCATCGAATTCGAAACCGGTGATTCGACCATCAGGATGCCCAAGAATCAGGATATGTTCAGACTGATTGACCCACCATTGGCTCCTCGCATCGGGTCTCACTCCTATTGCAGCTGTGGTGATTGATTCTGAAATATTCCATCTCTCCTCAAGTGGTTGTGGAGGCGGTGTGCCGCGGAAACCTCCAAGTCCACAGAGTTGCGACCATTCGGATTCGGATTCTGGGAATGTCGCCGAAGTCATCTTTCTTCCATCACTGATGGTGAGGACTTCACCGGTGAAATTCCAGAATGTCAAACCAGGAGACTCATTATCTTCACCGCCAAGTGCGACGTTACTTGGGAGGGCACAGATCTGATCGAGTCGAGAATCATTGTATAGAAGACGGATAACCAAATTCCTGTTGATCAGAATCGTATTTCCCCCCTGTTCAAAGGCGAGTGTACATCCACCGCGGGAAATATTCTCTTCTTCAATACGGAAGAAATCAGAGGAACGCACATCTCCCGTCGTTGAATTCAGGATGGCCCACCCGCCCTCGCCACACAACCCTATGGTGGTCGGCCCGCGAACCGCTCTTGGCGCACTCTGTATCGTGCTGACATTGGTCGACCAGTGGACCTTTCCAGTCGTACCAATACCACCTTCGCGGAGATTCGAGTACTGAATCGATCCATTGACCCAGAGCAGCTGATTTCCTTGAGTATCCATTGGTTCGAGTGCTAGGGGTTCATTCTCCACTTCCAGATCCGTCAAGGAGAATGCAGGTGCCTCATCGACCATTGCCATGTATGTGAGAGGGACGACGGTTGAGATCAGAGCGAAGAAGATGACGATTGTGATCAATCCCTTGATGATCCAAGCCATGTTCTTGCGTGCTAGCCATATAATGGCGGCAGTGAAGACAAAGATCATTGCCAATTCGAAGAAGACGAATCGAGCCTGAGATGCTCCTTCCGTACCAAATGCCCTGGTAGCATCGTTGTCATGGAATGGATGGATGATGATCCCGAGGACGATCGTCACGACGAACATGGCGGCCATTGCAAGCATCGACCACGCCTGCGAACGCATTGCTCTGATGATGGCAATGAAGTCCGGCCGACCCCGATCGGATACTTCTCCCACGTCGGTCGCTGAACGCCGCCTGCTTTGAGATTGCGCCTTGAAACACCCACATATGCCTCCTCCTTTGGACCCCTAACCCTATGCTCCGTCTCGGAGCCGAATGGCTTGGGAATAGGCATGGACATCGGCGAAGGACGTAGCCTGCTCTCTGACAAAGCAATACTTCGTGCAATAGAAGAGGGCCGCGTCGTGATTGAACCGTTTGAAAGACTTCAGCTAGGCACAGCATCATACGATGTGACTCTTGGACAATGGTACTACAGGGAACGTCCACCTGAACCTGGGAGTGTTGTCTACAACCCATTCGATGAGGAACATGTGCGTCGTATCTGGTCTGGGCCCCATGAAGCTGAATCAGCGCGGATCTGGATGGAGCGTAACGGCACCCAACTAACGAACATCGCCATGGATGACGATATCATTTGGATCGATCCAGGCGAGACGATTCTTGCTCATACCAATGAGTTCCTAGGTGGCCGCGGCGATGTGACCACGATGATGAAAGCCCGTTCTTCCCTTGGCCGAAATTTCATTGAGACGTGCAAATGTGCTGGCTGGGGTGATATAGGATACATCAATCGCTGG
>CAZMJD010000025.1:0-12137 GCA_964566385.1 uncultured Candidatus Poseidoniales archaeon
AATTCATTCAATCGGTGTTGCATATCGACTTCCTTCTCCAAAGTAGTCTCTTCTCTCAGCAGATCAAGGTCTGTCTCTCTGCCTTGGCGTTCATTACGGATAATTGCATCAATCTCAGCCAGAATCTCGCGTTGTACTGCCTGTTCACGAAGTTCAAATTCGTTGTCAAGCTGCTCTCTCATCGCTTCACGGCGTCGCTCGAATTCATCATTTAGACGCTGACGAAGGTCTCGTTCCCTAGCATATCGGAATGATGTCAAACGATTTTCAATCTCAGATTCTCTTGCTAATCGATACCTCTCAAATTCTTCATCAATACGGTGATCGAGTTCACGTTGAGTTTCTTCTGTGAGCACTTGTTCAATCGTTTCGATCTCTGAGGCGAAAGCATAGTCGAATTTCTCCTTGAGACGTTGTTTCCTATCAGTGATTCTCTGGGCATGTTCTGCTTCTAAACGAGCACGTATAGTCCGCTTCAACTCTTCACGGCGACGAGAAATTGCGAGAGCGAGGTCCTCTTTGAGCTGATCCTCAACACGTTTGGCCTCAGACCTAAGGGCTTGCTCAAGTTCAGACTGAATCTCACGGGCCACTTGCTGCTCTAATTGCACCTCCTTCCTCTCATACTCTGCCCTAAGTTGAGATTCACGCTGGCGCAATCTGTTGCGAAGTTGTTGTTCTAAGCGACGACGAATACCATCTCTAAGTTGAGATTCACGTTCTGATAAACGATGATCATACTCTGACTGTATTCGCTCAATTTGCTCATCTCGTTGCCGTTCAAATTGAGTATCAAGGTCTGAACGTATGGACGATTCAAGTTCTTCTACGGCCTCTGCCAATTGTCGTGATGCCTCAATCTCGGAACGCTCTTCGGCGAAGGCAAGACGCTTTCTATGCTCTTCTTCAATCTGATCACTGAGGCGTTGGCGTATCTCTTCTTTACGCTCTTGTAAACGACGTTCATATTCCAGTTCAAGGCGATCTCGAATATCTTCCTCAGCTCGTTCTAATCGAAGTTTAGATTCTTGGCGAAGGCGTTCTTCCTCCTTTCCGATAAGTTCGATCTCCAGGCGTTCAAGGTCCTGTTCCATCTCAAATCTAAGGCGGCTCTCTAAATCACGCTCGGCGGTCTCTACCTGTTCCTCATTCTCAACACGAAGTCCACGTGTTCGGTCTGCAACCTGTTCCGACATCGCTTTCATTCTGAGGCGGCGTTCACGACGGATACGCTCCAATGTCTCCTTGCGACGCTCTTTCTCATCTGCCTCTCCTTTTGAGGAGTGATGCCCCGCCACCTTACGACGTAGGTCTGAAAGAGTCGGCCTGGTGCCATTTCCGTCTGTTGCCAACTTGCTAACGCTCATGAGGTCCCATCCCCAATCGTGCTATTGAACGCTTGCAAATAAAAGAAACTCGGTCATAAAACGATTCTGACTACGTTTCTTCAACATGTGAATTAGGACCAACGCCTTCTGGAACTTCAGCACCTCGATTTGACCAAATGACATCATCAATACGAGAGATATTCACAGCGATATCTATTGCAGTATCAAAAAGAGAACGAAGAACTACGACAGATTCACAGGCTTCAGAAATGTCAGCCTTCAACGAGGGATCTGATTGGGTTGGTTCAAAGGCAGTGGTTGAACCTCCAGAATTATGATGCAACGCGAAAGGTATCTCATCCAATGCATGTGCCAAACATTTTGCTGCGATGTTGGTTTCTGGATTCGAAGAAATAGCACTCTGCCGCATCATCTTGGCAAGCCACGCTTCAGTACCTCCAGCCCCGCAGACCACTCGATCATCCAACTGTAGAACCTCTGTAAGAGCTAGCAGACGATTCATGATTCGTTCAATCTGAGCACCACATGGGGCTGTTCGCTGGTGAAAGATGATTGTACCCTGATCTGCCCTTTCTGGACCATACACCGCAAAATGATGCACACCTGCATCCTCAAAATCAAGTACCTTGGTCACTTGTCCCAGATGTTCGGGTGTGCAATGATCAATACTACCGCAAAGTGTGGCTCCCGTGATCCGGGCAAGGTGTTCTAATTGACTACGCTCGACGCGACGAACACCTACAACACCATGTCTCAGTAGTTCACCAGATAATTCCGATTCAAATGCATCTCGAACAAAGATGTAATTGACACCCATCTCAATAAGACGTGTCAAGGAGGCTCGTACGCGATTCAATCGGGCATCCCTCAGACCTCTCGCCGCTTCAGGCGATTCAAGGGTCACCGTTGCATCCAACGTCGATTCATCCTGCTCAATTCCACCATCAATGATTGCGATGGCACCACCACTATAGGAGTCCAATTCAACAACTGGCCGCTTGGTTAAGAGGGTGCAACAATGCAGACCTGGTTTCAATAATGCAAGTGGAGAGAGTGGATGGATCTGCCAAGAACGTCTATTGGAAACGCAGTCTTTTGAGTCTGACAGTGTATCAAGGATTGAGTCTACATCTAAGCCCGACGTCACAAGAAGTTCATGGTTTGATCCCACTGAAGTACGAAGAACAGCTCGGCGTCCACCTGAACCATGCGATACTGAATTGATCTCAAGCATCTCATGAAGGTCGTGCTTCAGCAAAGCAATCGCCTTCTGAAGACGAGCTCTGGGCATGCCGAGATGAATTTGGTGTAACATAGCAGAAGAAAGACCTGCTGCAATCAGGGCGGTCCGAATGGTGCCATCACCACGACTGTCAACAAGCCCATGGATTGCATCCACAACAAGACGAGCAATTGGATGGCCGATTGTTGCCGTACCCAGAATATGAGCGCCGTCATTGGTGATGAGGGGGGGTTCACCTTCAGAAAGAAGCATTTTGTCAAGGCCTTGAGGACCAAGGGCTGTTCGGACGGCTTCAGCTACTGCAAGAACTGCAGCGTGATTAGCTCTAGCCGCAGGTCCTCCCATGGATCGTGATGTTGAGCCATCCAGCACATCCATACCCGAATCTGTCACAGCGAGCGGTCCGTTGTGATGTATTTGAACCTGCCTTTCTCAATCAGATTCTTAATCCCCCTGTTGTTGGACTATACAACCAGTGGTTGGGGAGTTGGGTCGTTGAGCGATGAAGGGGCAGACCAATTGATTGAATTTCTTCTGAACATCATGAGCCAATTGGGCATCAGCATAGACCGCACACAATTGTACGGCATGGTCGATCAACTCATGAATCAAATAGGAGATCTTGGAATCGATCCAGAACAGATCAAGAATATGCAGATAGATGTGAAGGGTCTGAATCCAGATCTGCTCAACATCCTAAGCAACCTTGGAACTGGTTCATTCGACCTATCCAATCTGCTTGGATCTGCCCTTGGTGGATTGACTGAGATCAACATACCTCAATCCACTCAAGATAATGAGCCATTACCTATACCTGAGGCGAATGTCTATCTCGATGGGGGCACAGCAACTGTAGACATTGACTGTGCTTCCTTGTTAGCCGAAAATGAGTCACTCAGTGTTTCCTTAGCCGTCGATGGAACAACCATTCAGCTCATGCGAGACACAGACGTCCGACCAAGTCGCTTGATGACGCTTCCATACAAAATGGAGAAAATCCTCGATTGGAGTTTGAATGGAACTGTCCTCGAGGTTGTGTTCTCGCGAACAGATGAAGATGATGGAATACCCATTCAATAAGGAGGATTTTGATGACCGCAATTGGAATAGACTTGGGCACGACAAACAGTTGTTTCAGTGCCATCGTTGATGGAGAGCCGAAAATTCTGACAAATAGCGAGGGCGCGAGAGTCACACCAAGCGTAGTTGCCTTCACAGAGGATGGGGAACGACTTGTAGGTATAACGGCAAAGCGGCAGATCATTACAAATCCCGAACGTTCCATTGCCAGCGTCAAGCGAGAAATGGGTTCGAATTGGACAAAGAAAATCGATGACAATGATTTCTCACCTCAGGAGATTTCCGCCTTCATCCTACAGAAGATCAAGGCGGACGCAGAAGCACGCATAGGCAAAACTATCGAACAGGCTGTTATCACCTGTCCAGCGTACTTCACGGATGCTCAGCGCAAAGCTACACGAGATGCAGGACGGATAGCTGGGCTTGAAGTTCTCCGTATCATCAACGAGCCAACGGCCGCAGCTTTGGCATATGGAGTCGATAAAGAAGAGGACCAAACAATTCTTGTTTTTGATCTCGGCGGGGGTACTTTCGATGTCTCTCTCCTTGAAATTTACCAAGTTGATGGACAGCCACAGATCGAAGTGAAATCGACAAATGGCGATAACCGACTTGGGGGTGATGATTTTGATGAGGCTGTCGTACAACACATCCTCACCGAATTCAAATCCTCAACGGGAATAGACCTCGCTAAGGATTCTCAAGCCATGAGCAGACTCAAAGAAGGTGCTGAGAAAGCGAAGATTGAGCTGAGTTCATCACCGAGCGCGCAAGTCAACCTACCTTTCATCACAATGCGTGATGGGCAACCAGAACATCTAGATATGAACATCACAAGATCAACTTACGAACACCTCGTTAACGATCTTGTCGAGAGAACTATGAAACCTGTTGATAATGCTATGAAAGATGCTGGATTGAATAAGAACGAGATTGACAAGGTGATTCTCGTCGGAGGATCTACTAGGATGCCAATCATCGTTGAAAGTATAGAAAAGCGTCTTGGGATCAAACCCTTCCAAGGAATCAATCCTGACGAGGCAGTTGCCGTTGGAGCCGCGCTTCAAGCCGGGATATTATCTGGTGAGGAAGGTGTGAAGGATGTTTTGTTGCTTGACGTCACCCCGCTCTCACTTGGTATTGAGACACTCGGTGGGGTAATGACAACACTGATCGAACGCAATACTACAATTCCCACGCGTAAGACTGAGGTTTTCTCAACTGCTGCAGATGGCCAACCTGCTGTGGAGATACATGTTCTACAAGGAGAACGAGAATTTGCTGGAGACAATATCACTCTCGGCAAATTCCAATTGGTTGGTATTCCACCAGCTCCACGAGGCGTTCCACAAATCGAAGTTTCTTTCGACATCGATGCTAATGGGATCACATCTGTAGCGGCAAAGGACCTAGGTACCGGCAAGGAACAATCGATCAAGATTGAAGCACAGACTTCCTTATCTGAAGAAGAGATTCAGCAGAAGGTACAAGATGCTGAAATGTATGCTGAAGAAGACCAAAAGCGCAAGGCGAAAGTGGAATTACGCAATCAAGCCGATGCAATCGTCTATCAAACCCGAAAAACTCTGGCAGATAACCAGGATAAGGTCGATAGCACATTGAAAGAACGACTTGAAAGTGAGCTGGACCAATTGGATGGACTCATCAATAAAGACGGTGCACCAATAGACATGAATGATCTTGATGAAGCTGCTATTCAGTCAAAGATCAGTGAGTTAGAATCGATGATGTACGAATTCTCGGAGGCACTCTATGAGCAGGCCCAAACGGAGGAAGGTGACTCAACATCATCAGGTGAAGACGATGTCGTCGATGCTGATTTTGAAATAGTGGACGAAGAAGAAAAAGATGAACAGTCTTGAACAAGAGTTTCTCACGCTGTGCGTACGTGATGCACCAAGGTTCTGACGTGAACACCCGTCGCACCATGAGCCACCAAGGGCGTCTTCACGTCCCAAGCCGTTCCAGCTATATCGAGGTGAGCCCAAGGAATCTGGACATCATCACGTTCTGGAACAAACTGTTTGAGGAAGGCCGCGGCGGAGTTTGAACCACCCCAACGCTCACCTAAATTTTTCACATCTGCAACCTTTGACGAACGAATCTGTTCCTCAAAAGCCGGGAAAAGTGGCATCGGCCAAATAGGCTCGCCAGTAACTTCACCCGCTTCTCTCAAGGCTCGACCGAGGTCATCATCATTGGTCCACATCCCCGTTGCTTCGTGCCCAAGAGCCACCACAATAGAACCTGTAAGTGTAGCAAGATCGATGATGTAGCTGGGATTGAATTCACCTGCTTTCCACAATCCATCGGCAAGGACAAGACGGCCTTCTGCATCTGTATTCAACACCTCAATCGTCAAGCCAGAATACGAAGTATAGATGTCACCTGGGCGCTGAGCAAGGCCATCTGGCATGTTCTCAGCAAGACATAGAATTGCAACTATGCGTTCTTTGTGACCTATGGCCTCAAGTGCTACAATCGTAGAGAATGCAGTCGCCGCCCCATGCATGTCAAATTTCATCTCCTCCATGCCTGAACTTGGTTTGATTGAAATGCCACCTGTGTCGAAAGTAATGCCTTTGCCAACAATCACTGGAGGAGCATTCTTTCCTTTGGGGTTCAAATCAATAATCACCATGCAAGGCTTTCTATGACTTCCACGTCCAACTGCATCGATACCACCCATGCCAAGTTCAATCGCCTTATCATGGTCAATAATCTCAAGAGAGACTTTTGACTTCCCTTTCGCCCAATTTGAAACCATATCCGCAAACGATTCGGGATACAGATCATTTGGCGGTAGATTACCTAAGTGACGGGCAAGGTGCTGAGCTTCAACAATATGATTTACTTCAGTAAGGCGACGGCCAAGTTCGGCAACCTTTCTTGGCTGCACAAAAACATCAATGTGCTCAAGAAGTGGCTTGTTATCAAGATCCTTCTGTTTGTGTTCACTTTTGAGATATTCATCGAATCGATCATTTCGAATCAGCATGCCTTCAATGAAAGAAGTAATCTGGTCTAAAGTCCAATATTTAGTGAACCGAACACTCACTCTCGTGCCATGCCGTTTCTCCAAGGCTCCTGAAATCTTAGCCCCTGCCTTCAGACAGATAGAGGCACCTGACTCATGATCTCCAAGGCCAATCAGCAACGCCTGATCATGACGAGTCCATATCTCAAAATTCGTGGAGGATTCTGCAGTGAATGCACCCTCAGCAATAGCATCTCTAGCCAAAGATCGGCCTTGGCGACTTAATGCATTGATTGCCATCGATGGCGCCCTGCCATTAGAGAGTGATGATGCGAATAGGGGGATGATCTGAGTCATCCCTTCACCTGAATCAGAAGACAGAGGTTTGACAAGGAGTTCGACGGCCATGAACTCGCCAGTTCAATAGGCCCTTTAATCCTCATCTCACGTGATTCTGTGTTGCAAAGAGGTTCACTGACATCATGGCGTGAGTGATTCTATTGACACGCGTCACATTCATTCACCTGGTAGAGAACCCCTCGCTCATGGTGCAATACTGGTTGATGAAGAGCGAGCCGAGCGCGTACTCATGGGAACAATTCGAATCTGACGGCTCAACCCATTGGGATGGTGTTCGAAATTACCAAGCCAGAAATTTGATGCGAGACGAAATGAGAGTTGGAGATATGGTCCTGTTCTATCATTCCAACTGTAAACCACCTCACGTCGCTGGAATCGCAAGAGTTTGTCGTGAGGCCTATCCTGATCACACTGCTCAAGATCCGACATCAAAATACTTTGATTTGAAAGCGACACCGGAAAATCCACGTTGGATGATGGTAGATATCGAACACGTGGAAGCCATGGAAAATACAGTTTCACTTCCTGACATGAAAGCTAACCCAGAGTTAGAGGGTATGCCATTGCTCCGGCGAGGTCAAAGATTGTCGGTGCAGCCAGTATTAGAGTCTCATTTCAAAGCAGTATGCCGCATGGGGGGGCTATCAGAGATACCTTCGTAGAACTGTGGAAACAGCCCGTAACACCAGTGCAGCCTTATTCACCCATTCCTGCGCGTAACGAGGATTGCTCCTCTGCCCTATCCAACGCTTGCTTTCGTCGACCGGACCCCACAAGGAATGCAATGACCCCGAGTATACCGAGGAGCAAGGCTACCGAAACAGGCATAGCAACATCAGATACAATCTGAGCTGCAACGTTCAGTGATGGGTTCGACGACGACAATTCCTCTTCCAGAGGCATGATGTTGTTATTCTCATTGGCTTCGATGATGATATTGTCCTGATCTACAATGATGAATCCATTGTGAACACCTGCCTCAACATTGTACAGCATCTGAATCTCGGTGAAATCCCCTTGGTTAGGTTGAGGCGTCATCACGGGAACAAGCTCACGGTCAGCAATATTCTCCTCATCGCAACCATCCTCTTCAATGTCTTCAAGCGATTCATCCACACAGAGAATGACATCCACTTCATCTGCTCTGGTGTTCCCATCGTTCTTCAAGCGGACGAGAATGATGATTGTGTCTCCAACGTCTTTCACAGGTTCAACTGCGGTTGCAGTTATGACCTCGATATCGGGAGCCCTAAGACGTATCTCAACCTCAAGTTCATTGGAGTCAAGGTCTTCACCACTCCATGAAGCAGTCTCATCAAAATCGTCACCGACTGATTCAACCTTCAAACCTACACTGCGGTCTGTGAGAACCGCATCAGGAGTCACAGTCACCACTGCAACTATGGTCATGGAATTGAAGGGTTGTAATGGTTCATTGATGACAAATTCACCCCTCTCAGCATCTACACTCAATTCATCGTCAACAAAACGATCCACTGTAATCCAACGACGTTCATTCCACTCAATCTCCCACACTTCACCATCTGTAAAGGTAGCTAGAGTAGCGGGAGTAGAGACTGGGTTCATAGTTCCATTAGGGAATCGTGTGTGGAAACCGAAGGACATCAAATCCTCAACATTACCATAATTACTCACATTAAAGACAAAACGAACGGTCTTACCTGGAGATGTTTCTTTTATGCTGGATTCAACAGTAGCATCGATGACACCGGCTTCATCGCAACCCATCTCAGCAAGCAACGTTGCTTTGAGTGTGAATTGAGGACAGATGCGCAGATCATGATACTCAAGAACTGTGACTTTGACAGGAATCTGTCGTTGCTCGATCTTGGAATTACTCAAAAGTGAGAATGTCACCACATAATCACCCTTCAAGGCATTATATGGGACGTCGATTTCAACGATACGGCTGGCTGTCTCAAATCGCTTCAAAGATTCACGCTTGCTGTTATTCAGTTGAACCTCCCAGAAATAATTCTCTGTCTTCGTGTTGCCATTGTTGTCCACAGTCTTTGACGTGATTCCGTCGAGTCGAAGATCCCAGCGATCAGCACCATTACCGAGGTTCGTGATCATGAATGGCAACTCTAAACCTCGACCAGGGTTGATTTCAACCGAATATCCACTCTCACTCTCAATCACCTCGCTGGAGACGATGAGAGGGATTGGAGGGTAGCCCCTTTCTAAGACAGTTGCATCGTTCTCACCGAGCTTGGATTCAAGGTGATAGACCTGTTCAGCTGTTGCCGCAAGAACCACTGAATCTGCGATACGTGGTTCACCGACAAGATTTCCTTTGATCATTTGACTAAACGTGAATCGTGCAGTTGCATTCTCTGCAGCACAAATAATGACTCGAACTGGATGGGTCTTACTAACTTCCCATAATCTAGGTGCTCCAATATCATCCTCCTTCCATTCGACGAGGTTCTCAGGATTAGGTGCGCGGGTGAAGTCAACTGTAACCTCCCAATTATCGTGCTTCCAAGTTGCGATATCTCCGTCTTCAGTGGCGTTGTATTCATTATAGCCGGGTAAACTGAATTGGATGAAGTCCGATTGGAAGTTCTTGAGCACCGAGACGTCAAAGAATGTGCATTGACACAATCTTCGCTTCAGTGGATCTGGATTCAAATCTGATTTATCACGGTAATCGCCATCGCATTCTATTCCAGGAATGACGCGTCTGGATGTATCATCTGTAGTGAAAACGATGTTTCCGACCGAACGAACCTCGACATTAATGAATAATTCAAGCACATCATATGTGCCCTTCTCAACTGAATAGACGCGTTCCCCTGTTGAGACTCCTTTGACGAAGACGTGGTAAGTCCCAGCAGATTCATCCAATGGAACCAGGATCTCAAGGTTCTTGCGTGCTGTTTGACCTGGATCAAGAGTCACTGTCAGTGGGAATCTCACTTCCCACGTGAAATCAATGCCCCATTGGAGCATCCCATCATAGGTGGTCGGATCGAAGAATTCGAAGGTGTCCTCTACGTTACCAGTATTGGTGATCGATATCGAAAATACTGCTGTTCCACCTTGTTCAATATCAGAGACAACGTGGCTTGTATCTAGTTTAATGCCATGTACAACATCCATCCGAGTGATAGTGATCAACTCACCACGAATTGCACTATCTTTGAGGGACATCGCCGTGACTGTGATGATCGCATCCTCATCCGCCTGTGCCTGATAGATACTAGGGGCTCGCACGAGCATGTAGAACGCCTCGGCTTCACCACCACCTAGGTAAATCTCAGTGTCAGGCATGATCCGTGTTCCATTGGATGTGAAGTAGAGATTTGCTGTCCAATTTTCAGGCAGTGTATCTTCACTAAGGTTCAGATAGTAACTATCAGCAACGAGGTCGCTCGGACCTGGAGTCGTGTTATTAACGGTCATATTGAACATCGTCGATTCACTCGGTTCGATGATGTGAATGTAATTTTCACCCTCTTGAAGATTGACTTCCACGATACCTGTCAAGATGTGGGTGTAGCAAAGCGTCGAGAGGTAAGAATTCGTCATCATATCACAGGTATTCGTGTCGGACCATGCTAGATGTGCCCCCGTTCCTGCATCTTGTCCAAGAGCTGGAGGCATCCCAAGATCTGGGCGGCGAGAGAGATATCCTCCCTGTTTTGAAGAAGTCCAGTGAGTGATTTCACTGATGTCCCATGGATCATATGCCTCTTCAGCTGACATGAAATTCCCATGGGTCGATGTTTTGTTGAGCTTCGTGTATAGGATCTCCTGACCTGCAGTGAAATTTCTGTTATCAACCCATGAGATGTGGACATTGTCTCTGTTATCTACAATCAAAGAAGGAAGGTATGACGAAGGATACGTTGCTCGCCCATCCCACTGGCTGAGGTCCTCAACAACGGAAATAGGACTGGGCATGACTTCCCAAACCGCCTGAGTACCCATACCACCTGGAACGCCATCGAATGGTTGCTTACCCGCATACTTTGTCTTCGTGTAGTAGATCTCGTATGGATCCTGTAATTTGAATCCCCAATCTCTCGCATCCATC
Organism: uncultured Candidatus Poseidoniales archaeon; assembly: GCA_964566385.1. Lineage (GTDB taxonomy): Archaea > Thermoplasmatota > Poseidoniia > Poseidoniales > CAYMED01 > CAYMED01. The sequence continues at coordinate 11,094 of CAZMJD010000025.1, forward strand.
CAAGCGATGTGAGTGTAGCCTTCTGAATCGATGGCTAAGCTTGGGTGAAATGAGTATGCATCGTTAACGGTGATGCGGGTGTCATTGACAACAACAAGATGGTAATCACCTGCTGCTGGGTTGGCTGGGCCAACATCCTCACCGTACCCTCCTTGCCAGGTATATGCTTCACTTCCCTCCGTGAAGAAGGGATCCTGCAACTTGTTGTAAGGATCAAGAACCGTCGTGTAAATCTCACGACTGTTATTTGTTGCCAATGCAATCATCGCCTCAACGAGTATCTGCATCTGGTTTCCAGAGCCACGAGGGAATTCATAGACAGTACCCTGTGCATCCTGACTTGACACCGAACCAGTTCCAGGAGCAGCGCAGTTGCGATTGGTTGTCGAAACCGAGCCAGAGGGACACTGGGCTAGATCATACATGTGTGAAACCACACCTGTCTGAGAGCCCCCATACATCGGAACCGGAATGATACCTGCATTGATGCAAGCATCATGCGCTTCTTGGATAGATTGCTTGTCGTTCTGTTGTTGTGCTGGATCACCCCCATACGGGCCTTCGTCACTGATTGGAATGACAATCTTGGTAGCATTCGGATTCCAACGATGGTCGCGTGTCGTAGGAGGATTGGCATTACCTCCCATACGACCTGCTGCATCGAACCAAGACAGACAAGCCCATGTTGACCCAGTACCCCAATCCTCACCAAGGTACCCACCTGAATGGCGATTTCCATTGTAGACGGTCTCGGTCAATTTACGAAGGCCACCACTTGGGTCATCCTCACTTAGAGGCGTGGTCCTGACATCTGCTTGCCGGCTACCATGATACGGGGCCTTGAGACAAGCACCTGACGAAGCCGCACCAGGGTAGTAGCCTCCAAGGGCGTAAAGCGTCTCAAACACTGTGATATTACCATTCTCCAACAACCCTTTGATTCCTGCGAAATATCCACCAGATGACCAACTACCTCCATAGAACACCGTACATACATCTGCCCACTCTGAGTACATCGAACCAGAGGTATCGATGGGTACTACC
>CAZMJD010000026.1:0-11905 GCA_964566385.1 uncultured Candidatus Poseidoniales archaeon
CGAGCTTCCGGCCCGTTGATGCGGACAATGATGGAATAGCTGATTGTGTTGATGATGAAACGGTTACGAAGAAATCCTCCTCTGGTGGAGGGGGCGATTCAGGGAGTTCCCGTTCATCTCGATCAACAACTGAAGAAAGTGGCGGATTCTTACCAGCGCCTTCTATTGTCTTCACTCTCGTTTCTGCCCTCGTCATTGCTCTCAAGAGGAGGGGTGTCCCAACACAGAGAATCACGGCGCCCTATGCTCAATTTCAGGAATCTTAGATAGATGTCGAATGACTCTTTCCGCAGTTTCGTCAATGGAATCAGTGATTGTGAAGAGTTCCAGATCACTCTTTGAGATAGTTCCACGTTCGATCAACACGTCAAAATCAACGAAGCGAGTCCAGAAATCCCTATCATAGAGAATGATTGGCAACGCCCGATCTATCTTCTTTGTCTGAATCAGTGTGAGAACTTCGAATACTTCGTCTAATGTTCCAAAACCCCCTGGGAATGCAATGATGAACTTGGCCGGATAGACGAACCAGAACTTCCGCATGGCAAAGTATCGGAATTCAACAGATAGTTCAGGGTCGGCAAATTCGTTAATCTTCTGTTCAAATGGTAAGGAGATTCCAAGAGCAACAGATCGTCCTCCAGCCCTACGTGCTCCTTCATTTGTGGCACGCATGATGCCAGGCCCTCCTCCTGAACAGATGTGGAAACGTTGACTACCATCTGCCCGAGCCCCCCCTTTATCCGAGGTATCGATAGCCCACGAAGTGATTTTTTCTGAGATATCACGCGCAGCTAAGTAACTTTGATCATCATTACTTGTTCGGGCAGATCCAAAACATACAACGAAATCATGAACCCCCTCTTCAGCGAAGCGCTGTTGAGGACCTAGATATTCTCCTGTCAGGCGCACAGCACGCCCCCCTCTTCCTTCCGCCCAAGTGTTCAATGTCCACGTTTCTTCTCCACCCATGCTCATTGAAGTCCCTACAACCTATTTTCAATCATTGGTCAAGGGTTTACACCCTTTCTTCATGATTCGATGATTCGCTTGATGAGGACGGCCTTTGTCCCCATCGTATCAAGCCCTCGTTCCTCAGCAAGATCGATGAGCTCCTGTTTATTCATGGATTTCAGTTTACTTTCGCTGGGTAATGGGTCCTCTTCGAAATCATCGTCCATGAATGGTTCAAGGTCGAAATCCTTGCCGATTGGAATCACTTCTTCTGGTTCGGGTGGCAATCCAACATGCAAACCATCTGGACCCATCAGCAGTGTCCACCCTTCAGGATAGGCGCACGTGGGTTGTGAAGGTGTAGAGAGTTCTTCACTTGAGAAGACATGATCTGACATACGCAGCATGAGCACGAATTCATCCAACACTCTCTTCATCTTTCGTTGAATTGATCGCTTGATGAAAAAGCGGAACGGTGCGGCGAATTTCTTCAACACGTACTCGTAGCGCAGGTTAATTTTCGTCCAATCTCCCGCTGCAGTCAATTCCCATCTGTTGAAACCCCACACGTTCAACCTCAGCCCCCTGATGACTGTGGCAAGAATCCTCTTCTTGATGTTATACTCAACAACAGCTTCCCTCAATTTCAATTCTCTACGGAGCGGCCTACCAGATACGACAATCTCCCTTACTCGAGGGGACTCATCATCATCTTCAGGTTCAGCGCTTTTTGAGCGATGGATGAAGTCAGACCAATCACCAATGGTAGTGAATCGTTTATCGAGATGTCCGAATACAATTTGACTCTCTGCCGGAACATTCGCATTCATCGTCAACGAGATGCGGCGACTGGGCTTGATTTCGATTTCCACTACCTTCCACGAAAAGGCATCGCCTCATCAATTCCGCGATGCTTATTCCTCTTCAACGGGCGATTCTCCTCCCCCTCTCTTCATGCGTTCTCCAGATTGTACTGCCCACAATTCACGATATAACCCCCCTTTCTGCAGTAGGTCGGAATGTGTTCCTGATTCACATATTCTTCCTTGTTCCATGACTATGATCATGTCTGCATGTACAACGGTGGAAAGGCGATGAGCAATGATCATCGTTGTTCGTTGCTCAGATATACGAGACAACGACCGCTGAAGCGCAGCTTCAGTCTCATTATCGACAGATGATGTCGCCTCGTCTAAGATGAGAATAGGTGCATCCTTCAGCACGGCACGTGCGATGGCAAGCCGTTGTGCCTGGCCTCCTGAGAGTCGTTGGCCTCCTTCTCCAACCTCAGTTTCCCACCCCTCAGGTAATCGTTCAATGAATTCGATTGCTTCAGCGATAACAGCAGCTTCTCTAACTTCTTCATCCGTTGCCTCAGGTCGCCCATATCGTATGTTCTCACGAATAGTTGTTGGGAAGAGTGTTACTCGCTGAGCAACGAGCGAGATGGAACGACGAAGAGACGTTAGTGTCAGATTACGAACATCATGTTGACCTATTCTGATCACCCCTGATGTCCTATCGAAGAAGCGAAGCAAAAGGTGTGCCACTGTTGTTTTTCCAGATCCTGTTGAACCCACTAGGCCGAGTGTTTTGCCAGACGTCATGGTCAAGGATAACCCATGGAGAACTTGTTCACGTTCAGGATATGTGAAGTCAACATTTTCAAACACGATATCATTGCTGATGACCTCCTCTCTTGAGATTTCTAAATCACCCTCATCGACATCAACAGGGGTATCAATGAGGTCGAGTATTCTTGTTGTTGATGCCATAGCTCTTTGATACAAGTCCACAGTTTCCCCTAGGCGAGTTAGTGGCCAGAGAAGGCGTTGTGTCAAGAAGACGAGGACTGAGAATTCCCCAACAGTCAGTTCGCTCTTCAATGTGAACCATCCTCCTAGGAGCAAAGTTGCTGTGAATCCAAGAAGAATTGCCATGCGAATGAGGGGCACAAAGGCGGCAGACAACCGAATAGCATCTTGATTTGCTTCACGATATCGTTCAGATGCCTGATTGAGTCGTTCAGCAGCGTATTCTTCTGCAGAGAATGCCTTGATTGCCGCAATCCCACTCAGGGCCTGTTCTAATTCGGCATTGAGTTTCCCAACCTCTTCCCGCATACGAGCATATCGCGGTTCAATCGATTTTTGGAATTTAAATGACCCCCAGAGAATGATGGGAATTGGAATAAACGCTAGAAGTGCGACTTCCCATGAGATGAATAAGAAGATGGCCCCAATAACCACAACAGTGGTAATGACCTGAAGCAATTCATTTGCTCCAACATCCAGAAATCGTTCAAGCTGATTCACATCATCATTGATGATCGACATGACTTCTCCTTTCGGTTGTATACTGAACCAAGTCATTTCCAATTTCTGTACGTGCTCCCACGCCTCAAGTCTGAGGCGGTGCTCAACCGATTGGGCAATCGTGCGCCACTGCAACTGATACAAGTATTGAAAGAACGACTCACCGACCCAGATGACGATTGTAGCAACGGCCAGAAAGAGCAGTTGTTGAAATGGTTCATCGATTCCAGTCCGAGAGATGAGGGAATCTTCTCGGACAACCACGTCGACAGCAGCACCAATCAGCAGTGGTGGGGCCAGATCGAACATTTTGTTCAGTACAGATGACAAGCCTGCACGCCTAATCTCCCAACGTTCGGAAGACATGCTTTGGCGAAGTCTTGAGAGAGGTCTGACCTCACCCTCTGTTTCATTCACATGTAAGCGATAGTGGTCATAGCCATCAATCATCCTCCCATGTTCTATTTTGACCGAAAGAACCGAGACCACATGATACGCCCTATACACATGCGCAGGGTATTGGTGATGATCATCGCCTCGACGTTTATTCTTCCAGGTTGTTTAGGAATTGATGATGACGCTACCCCCCCTCCCCCTACCACCGATGGTATCTATCCATATCGAGTTGGTGAGAACACCTTCTATGCACCTGACATCGACCCAAAGGTTGGAGCAATCCTCAATATCACATGGACAGATACTGGTGGTGCGAATCATACTGGCACACTCCAACTAGATCTTCTTGTTGAAGTAGCTCCAATGCACGTCACGTCGTTCGTTGAACACTCCGAAGCAGGAAGATATGATGGAACATCTTTCCATCGAATCATCGATGGATTTGTTGTCCAGGGTGGCGACATCGAGCACTTGGAAGGAATGGGAGGACACGCCTCACGTTTTTTTGGACGATGTTCAGGTGATTTCGAGATCGATGAAAATGCATGTGATATGGAAAATTGGACTATACCTCTTGAGACAGACCCAACCGTACTTCATCAGCCTGGTGCCGTAGGTGCTGCAAGATCGCAGAAAGAAGGTTCTGCTGGCTCACAATTCTATTTCGTGGACCAGAATTCCAGTGCATCCTATCTCGATGGTGCGTACACGATATTCGCTCAAGTTGTCAAAGGGAGTGTCGATGATCACAAAGATATCGCTGGCACCCTCGTGATTAATGAATTGAGCAAGGTGTCAACGAACAACAGCGCTCCAATCCATCCAGTATTGGTGACAGGTGTGACGATCATCTATCGTGGAGGCATCTAACGGTCCTCATAGCGGGTCCACCTTCCAGTCTGCTTGTTGAAAACAAGACCTGCCCGGCGCAACCATTTGTTGAATTTCGTTGCTCCCGCACCTGTTCGAATGATGAACTCCTCTCTATCTTCTTGAGATTGGATATATCCCTTCGCTTCCAATGCTTGATCGATCCAATCATCAACACTCATTAATCCTCCAGCTTGGTCATCAGCCAACGCCTCTTCAGTCAACTTATCTGCAGAAGCCTTCGTTCGCTGTGATTCTGCGAGTACCATGTCCTCTACCGAACTTATCGGTGCTGATGGCCGGAGTGGAATCTGTTCACGAGGTTTTGAACCAGGTTCGATGACGATCACTTGGTCATTTTCCAATCGGTCTTCTACTAATTTTGACATCGTTGAATCAATGATTGTAGCGCACTCCCAACAGATGAGACTCCACCCATTAGTATCATCTGGATTCAGAGATTGAGAGGGGATGATGTCATCTCCACATTCAGGACAGGCATGAAAACATCTGATAGGTGCAAGGCGGCGTCTGAAGTCTGCAATCTCTTGTGGAGTTCCTGGAAGCGCCAAAGCCTCATGATCTCTGGCTGCTTCAAGCCCCCTTGTCTCCAATTGATCTCTAATCTTTGATCTCTGATCATCTTTCACTTCGTCATCAAAATTATTCTCTAGTTTGACAATCAATTCAATGGTCTTCCCAAGTCGTGAAAGAACGACCTTTGCAGCTCGAAATTTCTCTATACGTGCTTGTTTGAGTCTTTCTCTTTCTTCCTGTAGCTTATTCAGTATATTCTTCTGCTCTCTTTTGAGTCGAACCTCTTTGACCTTGTCTTGTGGTCTCTGCTCAGAGAGAACTGTTGAGAGGTAACGCTGCTTTGATGAAGATGTAGGTCCCTTTGCAACCGCGTCGATAACGCTCTCAGCAATCTTTGGCTTGAGGCCATAATTCTGAACAAGTTGTTCCTTACTGATTTTTTTCAGGTCACCAACTTTCAAACCGCTTTCAGCGAGATGTGTTGACGTTGTCTCATCGATACCCCGTCGCACGAGCGCCAGAAAGGTGTCTTTCTTTGCCATTTACTCCCCCCCCCCGAGCGGCCGTAGAGGCCCTGCTTCTTGAACACTCTGAATCAATCAGGCCTACTCTCTAATGCAGTTCTAGCCAGGTTGAATCGTTCTGCAAGTTCAATCCAATCAATTACTTCTAGCTCTTCAGCACGCTTCTCTAGCGTCATGCGTGCTGAACTATCTAGCATAACTTCCATCACCCTGTCCCACTGTTTCTTATTCCACCCACCTATTTTCTCAATCTTATTCGGAGTCCTTTCGAACACGTTCGATAATTTCCTCCGCCGATGTGCGAACCCTGCTCGAATCAACCTCCGAGACAAGCGGAGATTGTTGACCTCACCCTTGGATGGGGAAGGGCGCAATACCAATATCCGTCCATCAACGGCAGGTCGTGGTTTGAATTTGGCAGCAGAAATAACGCGTCCAAGTTCAATATCCCACGTCAGTCCAAGTACCATTCCCAATGATGATCGACTTCGCCCAACAGCGCTTGGTGAAAGACGATCTGCCACTTCACGCTGAATGAGAATGGAGGCGCAAGGTCGATGTTCCTTTGAATGAGCATACATTTCGTCTATGCGAGCAAGCAATGGTGAATTAATTGCATAATTGATATTCCCTACAATCCAATTGACATTCTTTGGTGGAACATGTCGTAATGCATCTCCTTCAATCACGCAGAGCAATCCACGCCTAATATCATCATTGAATTCAGATTCAAGGTGCCGAACAGCCCGTGGGTCTTTTTCGATTACAGTGACACCATACCCTCGTGCCAGTGCCATAGTTGTCAATCCCCCGGGTCCACCTCCAATTTCGAAGAGGTGCCCTTCCTCATCATGAATGGGTTCGAGTACTGCAGATACGTCAGAGGAATGACTCAGGAAATGCTGCCCAAGCCCCTTGTCAGGAACATAATCACGGAGAAATCGCTCGACCAAAATGCTTGGATCCGGCCGCATATCTGCAACCCCGCAACCATTCACATCATTTCATCGGTCACTCACGCCTCATACTGGCGCTCGTAGAAGTAATTCAACGAGCCGTGGCTTGAGTATTTCATCAGTAAGTTCCTCGACATATCGAACCGCGAGTGAGTGGGCTGGATCGAATCCTACATCCTTCTCAATGTTCTCAAACGTAGACCAATCACCAATGTCGCGTGCTGTTTTCATTTCATTCGCAGTCCTTTTTCCCACTCCTGGGAGAAGCTGGAATGCATGAATTTTCAAGTTCAATGGACCCGCACGTCGATAGAATCCGATATGTGGTTCGGGTGAATCTTTGATGAGCGAAGTTAAGACATCAGTGAGTTGTTCCTGCGCGAGTTCATCCAATCTCTCCCCTTTACAGGTTCCAACCACATGATCAACTTGGTTCAGGTCATCAAGTGCGATAGTTACGCCAGTACCTCGCTCGACCATACCGACCGCTGGCCGAAAGCGTACCAAGCGAAACTGTTCTCGGGTCACCGCAAGATGGATGTTTGAATCAGTTTCTTGGGCGAAGATGACCGCGTCAACCTCTTCCTTTTCTTCTTCTTCGTCCATTGAAGGACCCCTTATTGTGTACTGCTCATTCAAATCCAATCTGTTGCTTGACAAGATCGATGATGGCATCCATTTCATCAGTGTCAAGAGCAACTCTACGAGTTGCTAAGATTGCCCGCAATGCATCATTATCCAAAGGTAGGATTTCAGCGATCTTTCCTGCAAGTTCTGGATATTTTGCAATCTTCTCATTAGCGATACAATGATCGAAGATGGACGCGTATGATTCAGTGGTTGTTTTGTACCCCATCCGCATCTCACTTGAGAACCATTCTGCGTGCTGAAGTGCTAAGACTTGTGCATATTCAAGCTTACCTCTCCGCTGCTGAGCATCGTGCAGCCGATCTCGAACATGGGACATATCGACGTAATTGATATTGATTTCTTCACTCATGAATTCACCTTCTTGATTCAATTTCCACCTTCTGGTCGAAGGTGCTCAGGACGACTTACAACGGTTTTTATCGCATTGCCGATCTTTACTCTCACAGCAAGAGCCCTTCCTCTCTTCTCAATAATCGTGCCCGTAAGTCCATGGAATCTTCGATGTGGCATTCCTCCTTGCTGGGCTCCATCGAGAACGATTGCAACTCTGTCCCCTGGTTTGTATGGGTGCATGATTCTGCGTATTGGCAATCGTCCCTTAGACCGGAAACGTTTGCGGAGGATGCTGCGTGTACCCTGACGTTGACCATGACTCCGTCTCATTACAAGGCCTCGCGGTTGGGCCAACCGCACGTCGTTTAAGAAATCAACGACGTGTCTTCAGTCTGAATGAACCTCGATAACGTCAAGCTCGACAACATTACATGCTCGTCCAAGTGATGCGGCCACGGAAGGTTGTGTTCGTCCCTTGTCTCCATGCACGAATTCTTTGACGTACGTGCCCGATTGTGTTCGAAGAATGAGTACAACTTCATCATCTTCGATTTGTTTGATATCTATGTTGACAACCTTCCGTTTCCGTATTCTATCAGCACGGCGATGCTGTACCCGTTCAGGGGTACGTTGTTCGATGTCAACTCCACTTAATGCAGCCAATGTTTCCCTTAAATCAGGCAGATCGGGTAATGGTTCCTTTTCCTCCTCATCATCCGAATCCACCATCTCTTCCTTCATTTCAACATCTTTCCGTACGTGTCTTTGATGTCGTCCCCTCCTTCTTTTCCCTTTTTTCTTGTCTGGAATTACGAGTGCATTTTCCTGAATGATTGGCTTCTCATTGGATATTTTAAATCGGATTTCATAGGATTTCTCAGCATCTGATTCCTTCACTCGAACAACTTCCTTTCGGGTTGATGATCTACATCTGAGCACTTCAACACTCCCTTTCGCAGCATTATTGACAACCTCCTCCATCTTTTCGAAATCCACAGTTCTACTGACCGGCTCCCTCACTTCGATCACAAAGGGTCTGCCCGAACCCAGGCATCTCACATCGATATCTTCTCGCCCCATGCCATGAAACACAACATCCTTCCCTCCGATGAGTTCCTGCACTGGCTTGCCGATAAGATCCTGCACTGAATCAGGATAGCGTAATCCAGTGTGCTCACAGGCTTCACATCCTCCTTCCCTGCCCTTGCATATGCGACAAGGCCACCTAGTCTGTGGTAGGTCTCTGATTAATTTCCTGTATCTGCCATAGAGATACAATGGTCTGAGTTCGATATCTGCCCGTAAGAGAACAAGATCGAGAACGCTCACAGCATCTGGTGAATCCGCTGTCAACTTTACATCTGGATTCTTAACAAGAAAAATCTCTCCCATTGACTTCACAATAGCAGCTTTCAATCGATCTGAGCGTGGAGCACCTACCTGATCACGTATCCCTTCATCTTCTTCAGCGAGATCCTGTGGTAACATCGCTCCAATCTGTAATGAGTTGAATTCAAACCCTTCAAGTTCTTCAGTAAGGGCTTGTGCAAGTGTATCTATCATGTTCATCATCCCCTCACATGCAGGGCAAGAGAATGGGTCTGTCTCCACTGAAGCTGTTTCAGGATCTCGTTTCATGATTTCTGCACGGACTCTTACTCCCCCGTCAAGATACGATTCATCGAACCTCATCATTCCACTGAGACGCCCAAGACACGGGTCACATAATCCAAGCCGGACAAGATGTGCGACTCCCGCCGAAGCGGGTGCCCGTGGAATTTCGAAGAGATGTGGCTCAAGATCAGACTCAATATCATGTTCTAACTCCTCTAAATCAGGCCCTGCTTCGACAAGGTCATCCCAAAGGTCGATGTCACCTGAGATCTCAGAGGTGGAGTGATCATACCACTCTTCATCCTCTTTATTCATGTCAATCACATCTTTGTATGCAGACAATGCGCTGTGAAGTCCACCGTGGCCCGCGTCCATTGCATCGGGTACTGGTTGCGTACCACGGCTTGTGAGAAATGCGTTTGATGCTTTCGTTCATCACCATGGTCCATGTACGTATGGCCGCCCTTGATCAGGATCACCATCATCACCGAGCAGCCAGAGGCGTTCATAGGTCCACATTCCGCTCGTACATGCCCCCTGCCAATTGAATCTGAGGCCATAACGCCCAACCGGTTCAATCTCAGGTTTCCCTATCTTTTTCTTATCAATCATCTTTCTTCTTTCTGATGAGTCATTTTCATCGTCACGTTGAGGGGAACAAGAAGCGCATGGGCACCAATATTGTAGATCGGCATATGATATTCGATGATCGGTGCCGTCTGACCATGCAAGGCGAAGAGTCGAATCAAGTCGCTCGACGACATCAAGAGTTGGTATATGTTCCATGTCTAATCACAATCCCCGTCGAATCGTCTCATTATGTGGAAAGCCGTCAAGTATTTCTTGCACCTGTTGCATAGGCGTGTAATTCAGTCTTCAGACCTTTACCATTCCCAACATTTCCAATGACTGATGTTTCAATTCGAACATTATGTAGTTGTGTCCATCCTGATTGCTTTGCTTGTTCTTTCAATCGGACAATGACTTCCTTCCTTCCCCATTCAAGCGGCTTTCGCAGTATTGGCACCTTTCCCCCAATGATCCGCCTGAAACCTGAACGGAACAACTGCCAATGCGAGGCCGCCACAACGATGCTTGCCATCACAAGACCACTGTCTGCCGCACTCATCGTGGGAGTTTTCAGATTCGTTATAATGATGTCATCAACGTATTCACTTCGTGCCATAGTGTCTTTCTGATTTTCAGAATCAATTGCATGACCAACAGCCGCACTGAAACTAAGCCATCCTATGAAAGGATAGACCGAGGTCATGAATACGATCCACAATATGACAAATCCTGATTCCGACCCAGGCCATAAGAACAGGATGGCTCCCATCACAAAAGCCAAGTTGAGAAATAGAATTACTGTGGCTGAAACCAGAACACTCAAACTGATCCTTGAGTGTTGCTGATGGATATTTTCACTCATTGAGATACTTCCTCATACCACCGTGACTGCAGTACCGTATGCAAAGAGTTCTGCAGCACCTCCTGCAACCGAACTGGTAGCAAATCTCGTGTTGATGACTGCGTTGGCACCCAATTGTAGGGCTTGTTGCATCATTCGTAGCATCGCCTCATTTCTTGCTTCGTTCAGTAATTCAGTATACCCTGTCAGCTCGCCCCCGACGATATTCTTGAGGCCGGCTAGAATGTCCTTACCGATGTGTTTGGCACGAACAGTTGATCCAGTAACAACACCATGCATGGCTTGAATCGTCTTTCCAGGGACCGATTCGGTGTTGGTGACAATTATTGCGGCAGCAGGGGCAGCTCCTGAGATCATTTCAGCTTGTTCCATGTGTTCACATGGCCCCCCTCAGCCTATTTGTCAATCGGTGAAGAAATGCCCACAGTCGCTACATTCTTTTGCATCGATATCATTGTGAGCGTCGCATATCGGACATGCTTTGTGTTCTTCCTCTTGCTTCTCAGCTGCTAGGTCTTCGGCGGCAGCTTTGAGTTCCTTTCGATTGAGATACCCGTTATTGTCGAAGTCAAAATCAATAGCATGGATGAGCAAGATATCAGGATCAAGGGCGTGCTCTTCAGCAACTTCATTCAACACATGCCGACTGTGACGTGGGATAGGGCGCTCCTCCTTCTCAACAACTTCCTCCGTATCCTCCTCCTCGTCGTCGTCTTCTTCGACAGCATCCTCGGTTTCGTCTTCATCTTCGACGACATCCTCAGTTTCGTCTTCATCTTCGACGACATCCTCGGTTTCGTCTTCATCTTCGACGACATCCTCAGTTTCGTTTTCATCTTCGACGACATCCTCGGTTTCGTCTTCTTCTGAACTCTTGAATTCAGTCATTTGACCATCCATGGCTGAGGCGACAGCATCTTGGGAAAGTGTTGTGAAATCAGGTAGATCTTCTTCCATTGATTCAGAACCCCATTCTTTATTTTGGACTTGATCACGAACAACCTCAAGTGCCTCGTCCATTTCTGGGTCGCCAGTATCAATCACGATATGTTCAACAGGGTCATTCTCGAAATCTTCGTCACCATCGAGGACTTCGACACCACCCGTAACAGCACTCATCTTCCTAGCATCACTGATCTTGAATTCAACATCATTTGGAACATCAATAATGAACTTGACAACAACGGTCTCTTCCATTTCAATGCGTGGAACATTCCACATAAGGTGCTGAACTCCAACCTCGTCTAATTCAGTTTCAGGGTCATTTCCAACCTCTGAACTACTCTTGACATCAGGGCTTGTCACAACGACACCTTCAGGCAG
>CAZMJD010000027.1:0-11603 GCA_964566385.1 uncultured Candidatus Poseidoniales archaeon
CCCGATCACGCAGATGCTCCAGCTCGACAATTTCCTTATCTTCCTCGTCATCACCTTGGTAGTATTCCAGACCCCATTGCTGATTCTTCTTATGTTACCCCTCCTCACAATAGGACAGCGCCGGGCGGATGAGGTGTGGCTCCCTTCAGCACTCGATCCAGAAGCATTGAGACGCTGGCGTCGTGCCCTCATCGAGGGCCTTAGAAGTCAAACTTGAGGTGCTTGAATATCGCAGCAATTGTTATCCGCTTCCACAGGATGGTGAACACATGACGAGGTGCCCCTACTGCATGGCTGCAGCACCTCCTGGCCAATCTATCTGCTATTCCTGCGGTCGTGTCATCAGCGGTTCACAAGGTATGATGCAGCGTTCACAAGGCTACCAACAAGCAGCCTCAACTCGCGGCTCCAAACGCGGTAAGCACACAGTGAAAAAAGAAGAAAGGGCGGGTCCGCAATCTGGTCATGCTCGGTGCGATTGTTGCAGTATTTACACTCACACCTTTGCAGGAAGAAGTTATGGGTCAATGGGCACAGATCAATGAGATGTTGGCAGATGCATCGGCTGCACGTCACACTTACCCAATCGCAGTCACATTCACGGTCGACCGGTCTGTCACACTAGCTAATGAAGGAGGGCAGAGTGCTGAATTCCACTATAGATTGCCCATTCCTGCTGAAGAGCGAGGCGTGAAACCCTATTCACAGAATGTATACAACGATCCATCGTATGTTCAATTCGACTCACAAGGTGCGAATTCAGCACTGCAGTCTGAAGCCAAGTTCGGCCCGATACAGACGGTCAAGAGCATGACCATAAACGGCATCCCCGTCCCTGTAGGCTCTTGGGACGGTTCAGGCATGACGTCTGAAGGTGAGAACAATGCAAGGGCCCTGACAGGTGGTGATCATGAGATATGGTGGCAGTCTAAACAGCCCATTTCCGCTAGCGGTCATGATTACTGCGTCTTCGGCCCATGTGTGCATTGGGAAGGCAAGCTCCTACCTGGAAGCATCCTTACCATCACAGTCAGATATACTATCGAAGGCAAATCATTCACGTGGTGGAACGACCCTAATCTCGATCTTCAACTCGGGAAAAAGATAGGTCGCCTCACGGTTGGTATGAACGAAGCGAACAGTGGCACGCTGGCTGATATCTCAGGAGGCGAATACACGCTGGGTCTTTCCGATTACCACTCATATTACGTCAATGATAATCCGAATTGGTTCGACCGAGCCAGTAGCGGAGCACCTGATTTCGCGATCACAGGCTCAGATCAGCAAGTACAAACAGTAGCACAGAACATCAGGGCCACGCTACCTTCAGGACAGAATGATAACGCCTTTTCGCTTGCCCATGCCTCGTTCATCTATGTTAGAGACAACGTCGAGTACACAACAGGCCTTGCCGTTCCAAGAAGCGGTGCAGTCTGCCTGACAACCGGCATTGGAGACTGTGATGAACAATCCAATGCTTGGATGTCCATCTTGAGAGTCCTCGGGATCCCTACGTGGTATGAATTCGGAGCTCTGACAACATCGACATATGACCGGTGGGAAGGGCACGGTTGGGCAAATGTTGCACTACCCTATAGTCGCGAAACATGTGCGGAATGGGGAGTAGAACTCCGCTCGTGTTTCATCGAAGCCTCTGTTGACGTTGTCAATAACAAGTTCCTGCTGCACACTCCAACTGCCTTCAGCGAATGGGTCGAGCCTCCGCCTATCGGAGATTCAGAGGGTAAGATGATCGAAAGTTTCTACGGAGCACTTCAGATCGCCTCTACGAATTATGCGTGGGATGAACATTGGTCCACGGTCGGCTCGCCCGAGGTAAGCGGCGGGACATACAATGTACGCCTGATCGAGGGCGAGTAAACTTCGAGGTGCTGTTCCAAATGCGCATCATTATCGCTGGCGCAGGATATGTCGGCAGAGAAGTTGCTCGATCTCTCTCACGTTCCAGAGCAGATGTCGTACTGATCGATCAAGATCCCAGTGCAATCGAACGAGCTAGGAATATCGATTGCCTTGCCATCCTTGGCAGTGCACTAAACAGAGAAACGCTTCAAGAAGCCTCCATCAAAGATGCAGATGTTCTAATCGCCACTGCAAGTGATGACGTACTGAACATCAGCATCTGCCACTTAGCACGCGAGGTCTACAGCTCAATCACCGAGGATGAACTGCCTACCATCGCACGAGTTACCCGCCCCGAATTACAAGACGAGGCTAAACGAAATTCCCTCAAGGATTGGTCTGGCGTCAGCAAAGGGATTGGAGTACATGACGAGGTTGTTGAACGTCTGATTCTTGGGCTCTCTTGCCCAGGTGCTAGCCACATCACCCCCTTTGGTGATTCACCCTATCACGAAGCACCTCTTATTGCAGAGGTCATACTGAAAGTTGATGGGAGGGACTTGGTGCAACGCACGATTGCAGGAGCCCGTGAATTACTTCGTGAGAGGATGCCGAATATTCTTGCAATCACGAACAGTGAAGGCTCGATTAAGGTCCTGAGCCCGGACGATACCACTGTCAACCTCCAGCCCAAACACCGCCTCCACATCGCCACCCCGAATGGAGCTGGGCTCCGTGAAGCGATAGGGATTTGCGGCCACACAGTTACTGAATTGGCGAACAGAGAAAGAGTGCTAATTCTAGGGCATTCCACAGCAGGTTTCGGTGAAGTTCTCGGATTGCGCTACCTAGAGGAGGGACATGCTGTCACATACCTCACTCCTGAACTCAATCATGCGAACAGACTTAGTGGTCAGCTTACTGCTCATACCAAACAGTTGGATATCCTTCATGGTGACCCACATGATGAGGAATTGCTTGAGGAATTGGATGTCTCAGGCCATTCCATTGGCATCGCTTGTACCGAAGATGACCACGACAATCTCGGATTGTGCCTTTTGGCTTCGAACCTAGGGGTGCGGAAGACAGGAGCGATTCTAAGACGGCCATCATTACTCCAGATGGCCCAGAAGATGTCGCTCACCTATCTTGTCAATGAGAGGCAGGTCGTTGTTGAGAGCATACTTCAATATCTCAGAGACAAACACTCGACCTCCACTGCTTCAATGGGAACTGAAGCGAATCTTGCTACGTTCGTGACCACGATTGCCGATCATCAAGACAATGCTCTGATCGATGTACCCGTTGAGACACTGATCCCCGACAAAGAGGAAGAAAATCCAAATCGATTTCAACTCACTGTACGCGAATTGCATCGTATCAGCAGCCTTGCCTTCATAGCTCGAAAGGGAGACCAGCGCAATACCATCACGCAATTCACAGGGCGCAGCATCCGCGTCGGAGACGTCCTGACATTCCTCTCAAAGCCTGAGGAACTGCATGAAGTGGCTCGGCTCGTCGATATCTTGACAACCGCAGCTCATCAAGACTGACCGATGCGTTGGTTCTTCTTCTGGACTACCGCTAGTATCGCTATCGCCTTGCTCTCGCCATTCGTCATCCTTAGCATCGTTATAGGAATGGCAGCTGGCGATGGCTTGCAAGAGATACTTGGCCTGCTCATAACACTCCTCATCACAATGAGCTTCATCCCGACTGCTAAGCGTGCAAGTAAAAACCTCGAAGAAGTATCCAATATCAGGGACTTGGATGCCATCATCGCTGTCGCGCTGACATGGCCTGCAGTCGTACTCATAGGGACACTCCCATATTGGCTCGGCCCTACCTTTCAGGGACCTTTGCAGCCCGACATGCTTCACGGATTCACATACGCATGGTTTGAGTCAATGTCGGGCTTTACAACAACAGGTGCAACCGTAATCGATGCGTCCTCTTCACCAGGCATATGTGTGATCGCGACGATGGATTGCATTGCAGCACAGCCCAAGAGTGTCCTCGTATGGCGAAGTTTCAGCCAATGGCTCGGAGGCATGGGTATTGTCATGATGTCTCTTCTTGTTCTCTCGCGCATTATGAGCGGAGGCCACACCATGGCCCGCTCCGAGCTAACAGGACCAACTCTGAACAGACTGGCTCCAAGGCTGTTCAACACAGGCATAAGACTCTGGATAATTTATGCCGCACTGACAGTGATCGAGTTCTTTGCGCTCCTCTTTGCGGGCTTCATGCTAGATGCTCCACTGGGTTGGTTTGACGCATTCAACCTTTCATTGACAACGATGCCTTCTGGAGGTTTTGCGCCGCATTCGACAAGTATCGCCGAATACGACTCAGCTGTAGTCGAAGGAATCATCATACTTTTCATGTTCCTTGCTGGAGTGAATTTCACCTTACTGCACCTCGGTTTAGTGCGAGGTAAATTTCGCAAAGCGACTGCTGACCGAGAATTCAGGACATATGTATGCATACTCCTTGCCGCAACATTTCTGATGACGTGGAACCTCACACATTCAGGCTCAGGGCATGGTTTTGGTTGGGCACTACGCCATGCAGCATTCCAGGCCGTCGCCATCGGCACGTCTACTGGATATTCATCAACTGATTTCGCGCTATGGCCCGGATTATCTGGAGTGATTCTTCTCCTCTTGATGATTATTGGATCATGTGCAGGTTCCACAGGAGGGGGAGTGAAGGTGCTCAGAATGCGCATCTTGGCCAAGATATCTGGACGAGAAGTGTCACAGTTGGGCGAGCCGCGTCTGGTCCTGTCACTGCAAGAAGATAATAGGACAGTTGAACAGAACACCCTTAACATCATGATAGGTATGCTCGGATGCTGGGTGTTCATATTCATCACCGGTATCATAGTCATCGGTTTATTGGATCCAAATCTTTCCTTTGAATCACTTGTTTCGGCGACCGCAGCATGCTTAGGCAACACAGGACCTGCCCTGGCCCAACTGGGACCTACCAAGACGTGGTCTGGAGTTTCAGCAGGAACCCTGTTCACAAGCACCATACTGATGTGGATGGGAAGGCTTGAGTTGCTCACAGTGATGGTTGTTCTAAGGCTACGTAGCTGGCGCGGAACTACGTCAAAATAGACGAGTCTGGAATGATTCTGCCTCAGGCTCTTCAGACATGTCCTCAGAGGCGGGAATGAACTCCTGACCTGAATCAATGTTCACCGTGATGTCAACTAGAGGTGGAGTAAAGGCAGACTCTCTTGCCTCCCAAGCATCGATCACTGTCCGACTACGTTTCCAGGTTCTGCGAAGGCCGTGGAGAGACAAATGATCATCGAGATCTAGACCAAGTGACCAAGAAAGTGAGATGTCAGAAGCATCGCCTTCCTTCGACAAGGATGCATCGATGAGAGGCCACAGTTCAAGGCGAGTTGCATCTCTGCTGCTTAAACAGAGCTCGGACAGTCTAGATGCCCCAGTGCTTCGAGTTGAGAATCTGCGTAGATAATCTGGATAGCGTAGCCTGAATCGAGGGGGGACATCTGTGGCAACTGCTGCGCAAATACAACTTGCCACGACCCAGTACGTACTTCTGTGACCCACAGCACGGTAACGACTCGCACCTGCTCGGCCACCTACAGACATCAGACGAGCGATGGCAGCCTGATTGCCATGCGATTCAGAACATAACTGAGCATTCCAATGCAGCCAATCAAGGGTTCTGAAAGGGTCGAGATCAAGGTAATT
The DNA here is from genome assembly GCA_964566385.1 of uncultured Candidatus Poseidoniales archaeon. Taxonomy (GTDB): domain Archaea; phylum Thermoplasmatota; class Poseidoniia; order Poseidoniales; family CAYMED01; genus CAYMED01. The sequence goes on from CAZMJD010000027.1 coordinate 5,598, forward strand.
CATCCGTTCTTTTGCCTCTACTGAAGACCTTGCTCGTAACAGGTCAAGAACTGCAGCGAAGTCATTTAATTTCCGATCACGGTGTGTACTCGACACGATGCGTTCCACATCTGATTCAATGATACGAGTCCCGCTTGAACTAACAACTGATTGGAGATCTCGAATGAGAGCACGTATATCCCCTGGATTGCGATTAACTATCAAATCAATGGCTGCTTCTTCCACAACAAGACCCTCACGCTCAATCACAACCTTTGCAACACGCCGCAGATCCAGTTCCTTAGCTCGTTCGAAGATGACAATTTTGCCGTGATTAGTGAACCGACGTCTTCTATCCCTCCACCCCGAACCCCCCCCCCAGAGCTTCATCTCCTCATTACAGCACAGAACAACTGGATGGCGCGTTTCCTGCAAAAGTCGAATCACTTCACCCTTCCCGCCGGTATCTCCTTTGAGCGAGGCTTTGCTACGCGAAGGATCCATGGAATCTGCGATTCGCTTATCAGAAATCAGATTCAGGCCGCCTGACAAATGGTCCGCCTCATCAACAAGAACGATTGTACGACGTGCAGCACCTCCTTCGGCGAATTCCATCAACTGACGTGAACGACCTGCATCACCAACTGCTCTACGAATGGCTGCGGCATTCCGGTCATCACTGGCATTGAGTTCGATGACATGCCATCCCTTATCCGCTGCAATCGCCCGAACGATACTCGTCTTTCCAACACCTGGTGGACCTATGAGAATCAAGCCCGGTTTGTCAGGGAGACCCATTTCCCATTCTTTCAGCCATGAACGGATTACAGCACGCTGTTTGTCATTGCCGACGAGATCCAGCTCACCCTGCGGACGATGACGCTCAGTCCAATCTGAGTGAACGGTCACCAATGTCATTCAGGGCAGATGGACCATCAACTCTGCGGTGGAAAATTCAGTTCTAACTTATTGGGATCTACTTCCGTCAGATCACTGATGGGAATCCTGATCTGATGGCCATCTGAACGCCGGCGCACAGTGACATCACCATTCTTCAAGGAATCATGATCGACAGTCAGAACCCAGGGCACGCCAATCTCATCACATCGGGCATATCGCCGGCCAATGGAGCCAGAGACATCATGTTCCACTACCATCCCATGACCCCGCAAGGTTTGTGTAATCCCAATTGCTAACTCATTGAGTCCATCCTTATCCATCAGCGGAAGTACTGCTACGTCATATGGGGAGATCATGGCAGATAGATTGAGGCGAAGATACGATTCTCCTTCTTTCTCCTCGATGCTCAATGAGTGCTCAAAGATATGATACAGAATGCGGTCAACACCAAATGCTGGCTCAACAACATGAGGCAGGTACCATGTTCCATGGATCTCTTCATCGACTTCTACAACAGAGGCCATTGTTTCATCGATCTCGACCATACTACCATCTGACAATTCGATGGTGAACGGCCAAGATTCAGGGATGTTTTCCAACGCCAGAAGAGCACTGATGATCTCACCGGATTGGTGTTTGAATCGCGGTCCAAGGACCGCCCCCTCTCCTTTGACAACATGCCGGTGCACCCGTCTAGGCTGATCAAAGGCACGCCAAGCACGAAACTGCCCAGTTGGGCTAGCTGTTTCATGTTGCTTAAGATCATGACAACCACGGTGAGCAACACCGACGCACTCGACCCATCCATAAGGACCTTGAATCTCAATATCCCAACAATCCGATGCATAATGAGCCATCTCATCCGACCTATGCTGGCGCAAACGGGTACGTCCAAGGTCGATTCCAACACTTTCTAAAAATTCCAGAGTCGAGCCGAGCATCATTGCAATCAGCGGCTGAGGCATGATCCCTTGAGCATGGGCTGCAGCAAGAGTCAACTCTACCTTTCCAGATTGTGAAATCATGTGGTGCTGATGTGAAAAGCATTCAAGGTCAACAGATGGGGGGTCCTCGGGGTCGAAAAAGTACTCTAGCTCTGCCATAGAGAACTCTCTAAGCCTGATCATGCCTTGTCGGGGACTGATCTCATTCCGATATCCATGTCCTATCTGCAAAGCACCAAAGGGCAATTTTTGTCGGAAATGGCGATGTATGGTCGGAAACATGGTGAACATCCCCTGTGCAGTCTCGGGGCGGAGGAATGCGCTTCGGGCCCTCGTTCCAGGACCAACATTGGTTGCGAACATTAGATTCATCGAACGCGTGGGCGACCATGACAAGGATTTACACTCAGGGCACTTGACCTTGTGCTCTGCAAGGGCTGCATCAAGATCAGCGTGAGGCCATCCTTCAACCTCGCCCAGCGCATCCTCAAGCAGATGGTCGGTCCGGTGGGCACTACCACAGGCTCTACATTCTGAGAGTGAATCGCTGAATCCCCCCACATGTCCAGATGCCTCAAGTACTTCTTTCGGAGTGACAGTGGGGCAATGAACCTCGACAATATCTCCGCGAGCAAGCCAATGATTCCGCCAAGCATCGAGGAATCTACGTCGAACAGAAGCACCATTGGGGCCATAATCAATGAAACCTGACACGCCCCCATATGACTCAAATGCCGGAAGGACGAAGCCTCGGCGTTTGAGGAGAGATTGCAGGACGCTGTCCGAGTCCTCCTCCTGCATGTAACGTTCTGAGTCGACTCACCACATAGACTTGCTCGATGTCAAAGTCAGCAGAACCTGCGCGTATGTTATGAACTTACACCATCCACGCGGGGTCAGGGAGAATATGGCAGAAATTCATTGGTTGGAGGAGGAGTATCCTCCCGAGTCCATTCTAAGCCGCCTATGTCAGCCAGTTAGGGATTGGTTCTCGTGGCGTTTTCCATCGTTCACCTCACCGCAACTTATGGCCATCCCTCACCTCATCGAAGGAGAGCATCTGTTGCTGTGCTCTCCAACGGGAACTGGAAAGACCATGACGGCGTTTCTGAGCATCATCGACCAACTTGTCAGAAAAGCCATGGATCGTACCCTTGAAGATAAGGTCCATTGCGTGTACATCTCCCCCATCAAGGCTCTAGCTAACGATATACAAAAGAATCTGATTCAGCCCCTTGAAGAGATCAAGAATCGCTTCCTCCCTCGCCGAGCTCTACCTATCAAGGTCGCCTTGAGAACAGGCGACACATCTCAATCAGATAGGCAGAAGATGTTGAGAAATCCCCCCCACATCCTCATCACCACTCCAGAGAGTCTTTCTCTGGCCATTGCGTCACCCAAATTCTCTGCCATCCTTTCTCAGACAGAGCACCTGATCATCGATGAATTGCATAGTCTTGTTCCGACCAAGCGTGGAACTCTGCTCGCCCTCACAGTTGCAAGATTGGATCAACAGATCACCACCGACCTACAGCGCATCGGGATCTCTGCAACAATGGAGCCGCTCAAGGAGGTTGCACGTTTTCTTGTTCACTCTGACGCACGTGAAAAAGAGGGTGAGGATCAGATTGTGAACATCGCTAAATTGTCACTTGCTCGTTCACTTGACCTCGATATCTTACTCCCTCACAGGAATTTTATTGGACAACCTGTCAAAGATCTTCTTGATTATTCGATCGAGATCATCAAGGATCTCATTGAAGCGCACACAACTACACTTGTTTTTGCAAATACGCGAAGAATGACTGAGACTGTGCTCCAGAAACTCAGACTCCTTGGGGTCGAAGGTGTTGAAGCGCATCACGGTTCGATGGACAAGAAAGTTCGACTTGATGTTGAGAAACGTATGAAGGCTGGTGAACTGAGAGCCGTTGTTTCGTCATCATCCCTTGAAATGGGCATTGACATTGGTTCTGTGGACCTCGTCGTGCAAATTGGTTCAACAGGGCAGATAGGTACTGCATTGCAGCGCATAGGAAGGGCGGGGCATCATGTAGGGGGTGTTCCTCGCGCTCGAATGATCCCCATATCTCCTGATGACCTTGTTGAGATGGTGGCGCTCCATATGGCGATTTTGTCAGGAGATATGGACCTCCTCCACATCCCTACAAATTGCCTTGACGTACTCAGCCAATTCCTCGTTGGCTTGACTGTTGTCGAAGAGATGGATATGGACGAAGCACATGAACTCGTCAGGTCGACATACCCCTACAGAGAACTTGGATGGGATGCGTTCATTGACGTCCTTGACCTACTTGAGGAGGAACGACGTATCTGGATTGATTACGAAGACAACACCTTCGGTCGCCGCGGCTACTCAAGAATGATCTATTACACAAATGTAGGGACAATCGCTACTGATTCATCATATCTCGTCTTTGATAGCGATGGAAGTGTCATCGGTCAACTCTCATCGTCCTTCGTCCAATCCCTGCGCAATGGTGACGTCTTCCTGCTTGGTGGACAGACGTACAAAGTCCATGCCATCCTTCCAACCAGGGTGAATGTTACACCGATTACAGGACACCGGCCAACAGTACCCTCGTGGAGTGGAGAGGCTAGAAGCAGATCTCGAGAACTTGGAAGATGGTATCTTGAACTCATTGATGGCATCTTAGGGAATCTAGTGGATGGAGGGAACCCCACTAAGAGATTGACGACACAACTCGGCATCAACCGTGCAATAGCCAGTTCCTTGGTCGAACATCTTGGTGGACATGTAGCGACATCCCATGATTGGCCAAGTCTTGAGCGAATCACTATCGAACAAGTAAGAGGACCAACACAACTCTACCTCATCGCTACAGGACGTGGGAGGCGATTCAATCTCGCCTTCGCCCATTTCCTCGGGGGATTATGTCGTAAACACGATATTGGGGTGCTTGAAGTTTCATCAGATGACAATGGCCTGATGCTTCGACTTTCTGACGAACTCGACCCTTCGGCCATCCCTGCTGCAGTGGCGGGAGAAGACTGGGAAGCTCTGTTTGAAGCAGCAGTGCAGGACACTCAACTGTTTCGCCGCAGATTCAGCGAGGTATGTTGTAGATCACTCATCACGCCACGTAGGATCGGAGCGGAAGAGGTTAGCCCAAAGCGCCTACAACGTGATATTGCTGCCGTTCTCGAACGTCAACGGCAGGAACCAGATAGTGTACTAATCAGAGAGACCCTGAATGAGATTTTTCAGATCGACATTGACCGCGCAGAACTGAAGTCATTCTTTGAGCGCCTTGGGCGAGATGAGGTTGAGATCATACACTCAGTTGTCAAAATACCATCGACGATCACAATGGGCCTGTTTGCCTCAGCATTCGAAGACCTACTCGCCATGAGAACGCGTGCCTACCTCATCAAAGACTTAGACCCTGAGATCGTTGCAAGCCTCATTGGTCAAAGAACAATGGCGACTGAACTGACAGAAGAGCAGGTTCGTTCGTATTACGAAGCAAAGACGCCTACTCCAGAGGACGCACAGAGTCTGTTAATGTTGATGCATAAGGGAGGAGGGTTAACCTCTGATCTGAGCCATCCACTATATGATGCCAAGCTAGCTGACATCGATAAGAGCGCTATCAAGAAGTGGATTAAAGAACTCATTGAGGCGGATGCAATCACAAAAATTAGAGGGACGAATTCAGCGGTCGATGACAAATGGTTCAGCCACTCTATGGCACATATCCATGGAACTTTGGGTATTCTGCACGACACCGAGGCCGAAGATCTCCACGAAGTACGTACAAGCGGGGTGACATTCGAGGTCGCCTCTGAGTACGACGGAATTGAACCGATAGGTTGGAAGGATGTCGCCATAGGAGAGCCGTATGAAGCACTTCGTCGGAAGATCATCGAGATTTTAGGGGGTGAAGGGCCCCAAACAATGGAGGCTCTCAATGATCGTTTACCATTCTCAGACACGATTCTTTCATCTGTTCTCAATGGTCTTGAGGTCCGCAATAGAATTTCAATCGGTTTCTTCACCCAGATTGACGAACCTGAGTATATTCTCAGAATCGATGAACACCGTCTCTCAGGTGGCGATCAAGATGTCATCGAAGCCAGAGACGTTCAGAACTTGATCATGCAGAAATCATTTGCTGACCATCAGGACTCATATGCCGCT
>CAZMJD010000028.1:0-9782 GCA_964566385.1 uncultured Candidatus Poseidoniales archaeon
CTACAATGTCGATTATGCTGCTTGCGATGTTCAATGGAATCATGACCTCTATCGCCTTAGAGACGGCCATTCTGATGAAGCAGATGTCATTACGCGAAGCTTTTCGAGTCGCTATTGGGATGTCATTGATTTCAATGCTGGGAATGGAGGCGGCAATGAATATCACTGATCTGCTGCTGACCGGTGGAGCAATGCTGACGTGGTGGGTCGTACCAATCATGCTCATCGTAGGATTCCTCACACCATGGCCCTACAACTACTGGCGTCTCAAGAAATACGGCAAGGCCTGCCATTGAATTTGATGAGGTTGGACCGGCATGAGATTCGCCTATGGTCTTGCAGGAGAAGGAAGAGGGCATACGACACGAGCCATCGGCCTCGGGGTCCAACTTCTCGATGCAGGTCATGACGTGCGATTCTTCACAGATGGAGATGCACTGAAGCTGATCCAGGAACGTTTTGGCGAAGACCGGGTGGCAATCATGCCGGTCCCACGGTTCTTGTATGGGAAGAAAAGAGTACAACTCATACGTTCTGGATTCAGAAACGCTGGTTTCCTCTTCCGACGAAAACCGAAGGCAAAAGCAGTCATTGCATCAATGGGCGATTGGCGCCCAGATGCAGTGATCTGTGATTTCGAACCCACCATGTGGGCTGTTGCTAGGAGATTGAAGGTACCATTCATCACATTCGATTCGCAACGTTTCGCAGTGGCCTGTAAGCTCAGGAAGGTGCTACCCCTCTGGCATCGTTTGTTGCTGATACCAATCATTGGTACTGTCTGGTTCTTCACCCCCCGAACCAACATTGCCATCATCTCCAAACCTTTCGACCTACCAATGTCCCCACGTAGGCGCCACACACATCTCGTAGGTCCGATTCTGAGGGACTCAATTCGCGACAAGACATGGCAGCCTGCTGGTGAGCACATCCTGTGCTATCTGCGCGGCCGGACAGAATCGGTGCTCGGTCCACTCAATGATATCGCAGGGCAGTTAGGTTTGCGAGTCAAGCTCTATGGCAAGCCATCCAGTTCAGAATACCTGCATATCGATGAGTGCGAAATCTCAGAGCAAAGTTTTGCTCAACACATGTCAACAGCTGAATTTGTGGTCTCCACGGCAGGAACACAAGTCATTGGAGAAGTCGCTCACTTCGGAGTCCCCACTGTACTCGTTCCCGAGCCAGGGCAGATCGAACAGGACATCAACGCAGTGATAGCTGAACAAGTCGTTGCAACCATCCGGCGGCGAAAGGTCAAACATGTGAATGTTGCAAATCTCAAGAGCGATGTAGAGCGCCTGAAAGGACAAAATTCCACCTCCTTTGAAGACGGGTCGGTGACGGCATGTAGGCTCATTGTAGAGTGGATGGAATCAAGAAGAAACAATGCATAGCAGTATCAAGGGGATGTACAATCATGAATGATGAGGCCGAGACAGAACAGATGGTCACTCTGCTCGACTCAGAGACTCTCATCACTGACATCTCAAATTGGATACGCGAGTATGCAGAGAATGCTGGAATCTCAACACTGGTCATTGGAGTCTCAGGTGGCATTGACTCCGCAGTTACATCCACATTATGCGCTATGACGGGGATGCATACCATTCTACTCAACATGCCTATCCATCAGGACCAGATGCAGTACCACTTGTCGAATCAGCATATTCAGTGGCTCAAAAGCAAATGGGATAACTTGGAGAGTAGAATGGTCGATCTAACAGCTACATTCGACTCGTTGATGAATGACATTGGAGACGGTGAAATAACAGGCCTTGCTGCTGCTAATTCAAGAGCTAGGCTCAGAATGACAACGCTGTACGCAATTGCAACTTCCAATGAAGGAATCGTTGTTGGAACTGGAAACAAGGTTGAGGACTTTGGTGTTGGATTTTTCACCAAATATGGTGACGGAGGCGTTGATATTTCACCAATCGCCGACCTGTACAAAACAGAGGTCTATGCATTAGCCCAGGTTTTGGGTATCAGTGAAGATATCAGAAAGGCAGCACCCACTGATGGTCTGTGGGATGATGGGCGTACTGATGAGGAGCAGATGCAAGCAAACTACAACGAGTTAGAGTGGGCGATGAACGAATTCGCAGAACCTTCTGATTCGGAACTGACTCAGCGCCAGAGTGAGGTGCTAGAAATCTATCGGCAATTGAATGCCCAGAATGCCCACAAAATGAGAGAGATTCCCGTCTACAAGCGACAACATCAGGGTTAACCGACCAAGTCATCATTCATCGTGAGGTTCATGCACTTGAACACCTAGAGTGCGATGTGGAAGAGGTTGGACCAGAGGCCTTGGAGGGCATGCTAGGGGGAGACCTAGGCCCTGCAAAAGCTATGGCGGCACGCTTGCTTCTCGATCTGACATCGATTGCTGGTGCATCGACATTAGTCCCGATACGCCATGCCCACGTGTCAGGAGTTTCGGTGCTAACCGGTGGCCTTGGATTAGAACGATTTCTTGAGACTCTATCAAACGACCCCGAGGGTAAGATAGCAGTCCCAACGACTCTCAACGCTGCAGGATGTGATCCACGACATCACGAATCGATGGAGTTGCCGACTGAAGATTTTCTTGAACGGCAATGGGGTATTGTCCAAGCCTATGAGCGGCTAGGAATCCAGTCAACCCTCTCTTGCACACCATATGATCATCCTGGACTCGATCTGGAAGGAATTGGATGTTGGGCGGAATCAAATGCGGTTTGTTTTGCCAACTCATTCACATCGCTGCGAACAAATCGTGAATCTGGGCTCTCAGCTCTCGCTTCTGCATTGACCGGATTGGCACCGCGATGGGGTATGCATTTGGATGAAAATAGGCGGCCAAACGTCATCGTACGGTTGACGACGACACCATCTGATTCGACACGGTGGTCCATTGTTGGTGACATCATCGGTCGCAACCTCAACCGCGGGGTCTCAAGACCTTTGGGAGCGATGCCATACATCACTTGCCCTGATTCAAACATCAATCTGGCCTCAAAAAAAGCGTTGTGTGCCGCAAGTGCCAATCATGGAGTGCCCATGCTCTGGCTGAGTGATGAGGACAAGACAGATTCAGTTGCCAATGCCCCAATTGACCTGCAATCTAACGTACAGACGATGCAGATTGATGCCCATGACATCGAGGCAAGACTGGCTGAACTTGCCCCAACAACACCTGTCTCACGCATCGTCATTGGGTGTCCACAGGCAGATGTAGGGGAAGTTCGCGAGGTCGCCTCAGCACTCATGCCCTATATTGCGGCCGGGCGGCGGCTTGAGATGAACAGGATGTGGCTCTTCACGAACAGGGCCTTACTCCCACAAATCGAAGAAGAGGGTCTCGACACAGTTTTCGAAGAGGCTGGAGTTCAGTTACTCGTAGATACATGCCCTGAGGTCGTTCCATATGATCGGAAAAGCGTTCAACATCTGTTAACGAACTCCATGAAAGCTGAACATTATCTCACATCTGGACTCAACTCAATCCACACCTCTGTGACAGATATCCCCGACTGCATCGAGCACGCATTCTCTGAGGACCGGCCTGTGCCCGGAATCATATCTGAAAAGAAGAGAAAGGAACAATCCGATGGATTGGATGATGGCAAAATAGTCAGGGCAGACACAGGAATCAAATTCATCGCCAAACGACTCACGAGTCAGTCATCTTGGGCTCTGAGTGGTCAAGGGCTGGTAACACAAGCACCAATCACATGGCTCGGGTATGTTGACAGGTTCGACGGCACTATCACCGAGACCGGGCACCCACTCGAAGGCTCAACTGTTGCGGACACGATCCTCATCATGCCCAAGGCTTCAGGTTCGACCGTAGCACCATATGTGCTCATGGAATTAGCGTACCGGAATCGGGCACCGAAAGCGGTTCTTCTCACAGATATCTGCCCCCTGACCATCCCAGCATGTTCCTTACTCAGCATTCCATGCGCAGTCGGATTCAAACGCGATATCCTAACGGCGTTCAGAACCGGTGATTCAATCAAAGTAATCTCAAATGGGGATAACGTCGAAGTGATTCGTGCTGAATAGGCACACATGGTTACTCGTTCAGTGACCATTCAGAGATGTTCGGTTCAATCCCAAGGGCTTCCTCCAATGTCTCAAGACCTCTCACTGCAAATCCTAGAACCGATAGCATCGAGCCCTCAATGAGGGTGACCCAAGGTGAAAACTCACCGCCTGCATCATAACCACCCGCTTTACCGCGCCAGCCACCCTTAGTGAGGTAATCATTCAGCCACACATCACCCGGGTCTGAAAGACGAGCCACAGCTACTTCGATATGCTCGTGTATAGGCGCTTCTGGATTGTCGGTCATAGCCCATGCAGTGCAGGTCGCAATGCGATGTGGTGTTCCAATCAATTCGATGAGCATCATCCTAGCTGATTCAAGCGAATCAGGCTGTCCGAGAAGATGCCCCCCAGAGGGGGATTCAATTAGAGTGTCAGAAGTTAGAGCAACCGTGAATGACGGAGAAATTTGAGAGAGGGCAGTTTTGATCTTCCACGCGCAGGTCTCCCGCACAGCATCGACCAGATTACGGTACGAAGAGGGATGTGGTTCGACACCTTCGACGCCTTGGGAGATTACTTCGGCCTGGCTGGACCAGCGCCTCTCAAGAAGGTCTGAACGACGTGCTGAATTCGATGCGAGCCAAACTTTAACCACTTCATCCACGTTATTGAGAGGAGGGGTTGCTTTATGACGCACTCACCCATCCAAAGACGATATCATGCCGGTCAACCCAGACAACCGCATCCGCACGTTCATCCTCGGCCTCGACGAGCGTCTGCAAGGAGGTGTCCCTGAAGATCATCTCGTACTCCTCAGCGGAGCCAGCGGATCTATGAAGTCAACAATGGCTTTCTCACTACTCTACAACAACGTCCTTCATCAAGGGCACGCTGGCGTTTACCTGACACTTGAACAAAGCAAGGACTCGCTGATGTCGCACATGCGATTGATGGGCATGGATGTTGAGGATCCCCGAGTACGAAATCGTATCGCTGTTATCGATCTCGCAGATCTCCGCGTTCAGCTCGACAAACAGGGGATGTCAGACAAAATTGATTGGACCGGGCAACTTATGCGTCAGATTCAGAAGTACCGTGACAGCATAGGGTTTGAAATTCTCGTCTTTGATTCCTTGGGCGCATTCTTCACACTAACGAAAATGGACAACCCTCGCGACGAAATCTTCCGCATCTTCGAGGATGTCCGACGAATGGAATTGACATCATTCTTCATTTGCGAGATGCTCGCAAATCAGAGCCAGCAATTCGGAGAATACGGTGTCGAAGATTTCCTCAGCGACTCGGTCATGCATATCGTGATGGAGCGCGTGAATGATGAGATTTCAAGAAAACTAGCTGTCATCAAAATGCGCCATACCAGCCACGACCTCGGGTACAAACCAATAGCTTGGGATAATGCGGAGAAGCGATTCCGTCTTGGTTGAATCAACCAACGGTGACAGACTTCGCCAGATTACGCGGTCTATCTATGTCCCGTCCGAGAGCCAATGCTACTTCATAGGACAGCACCTGTAGTGGCAAGACGGACAGAAGAGGGGAGAACAATGATTCACATGATGGAATCGGCACTGCAACATCTGCGAGTCCATTGACAGCGAGATGTTCGTCGTGGATCAGAATAATTTTTGCTCCTCGAGCCTTGCACTCGTCAATCGAAGTCACCATCCGTTCTGCATGTTCGTCCCCAGGCATCAGTACGATGACTGGTGTGCCCTCCTCAATCAGGGCAAGTGGGCCATGCTTGATTTCACCAGCAGGAAGGGCAATGGTAGGGATGTAAGCAATCTCCATGAGCTTCAGAGCGCCCTCCGCGGCGACGGGCGAAGAGATTCCCCTACCAAGGAAAAGAACCACTTTGGCATCTTTCACAAGAGAGACCGCTTCGTCCATCGTACCAAGATTGTCCAGCAATGTTGCCATACGGTTAGGCATGGCACTGAGGTCCCGGACGAGGCGCCTCCCTTGTGCAGTATCCACCGAACGACTTCGGCCTAACATGATACTGACCAGAGATAGAACACCAACTGTGTTCGTGAAGGCCTTGGTCGATGCGACCGCCTGCTCAGGACCACTACGGATATAGACGCCACGTCCGCAGGCGCGAGCGATGGACGAGCCGACAACGTTGACAATGCCAATGACGTCGGCCCCCTTTCGATTCAACTCCTGAACTACACTCAATGTGTCATAGGTCTCTCCCGATTGAGAGAGGGCAATATGCAATGTGGTAGGTTCCGTGACATTTCGACTGATGCGAAACTCGCTGCCAATATGGCACCTTGCTGCCCTGTTCGCTATCGCTTCGAGCATATGCACACCGACAGAACCGGCGTGGTGAGCAGTACCACAACCAATGAGTTCGACCGATTCGATAGCAGTAAGACTTCGTTCATTCATCTCAAGACCTCCCAATCTACCTGTACCTGATTCATGATCGAGTCTTCCTTGGAAACACCGTGCTAGCGATTCAGGTTGTTCATTGATCTCTTTGTGCATGTGATTAGGATGGTTGCCAAGGTCATCGAGTTGCCAGACTTCCTCTAACGTCGAAATCTGAACCGTGGTCCTAGTTCGATCAATGCGAGAAGTATCGATGGTTCCGGGCTGGAGGACTGCAAAATCACCATCTTCAAGATACACAACTCGCTTGGTGTGTCTAGCCAATGCATGTGGGTCAGATGACACGAATGAAGCATCATCAGATAATCCTACAACGAGTGGTGACCCTGATCTGGTGCAGACAATCGTCTCAGGATCATCAAGGTGAATCGCACAGATCCCCCAAGTGCCACGCAACTGGCTCAAGACGGTCTTCAGGGCTTCAAGCAATGACGCAGCACCTTCATCTAGAGCCATTCCTGTGAGTACAGCGATGAGTTCAGTATCAGTCTCAGACTGGAGTTCTACACCCTCATCAATCAGGCGCTGACGAAGAAGATTAGTCTGCTCTATGATACCATTGTGCACTAGGGCAATCCTTCCCGAGATATCGAAATGAGGATGAGCATTCGCTTCGGTCACTGCTCCTGTAGTTGCCCATCGTGTATGTCCTATAGCGATTGAAGCGGATTGAACAACTGGATCCATCTGCTCAATGAGGGCACCGACACGTCCAACCAGACGGTGCCTCTGCAGAATATTCTCGTCAATGAAAGCTATGCCTGCACTGTCATATCCTCTATACTCAAGCTTGCGCAGCCCGTCAAGAACATCATCGACCGCCGAATGGCGGCCTGTGACACCAAATATGCCACACATAGACGCGGGAGTTCGGGCCGGCCTATGAAGAGTATGCGAAGTCAAACATCGTCTTCTTCATCACGCCGAGCTCGCATCCTCCGGCGCTCCCTCCTTAGGCGCCCTGCTTCAGCAACTTGCGACATTTCCTCATCAACCAAATCCACCGGAACCATGGCCTCCTTGAGGTCTTCATCACTCATTGGCACAGGTTCCTCACCATCATCAAGCAATACCGAATCTGGATTGAAGGAAGTGGATGTTGGCCTGCGCCTAATTCTGTTCTTCGACATGGACCGTACAAACAACAGGAACAGGATGAAACCAACAACAATGGCAGAACGGGTTGAGATCAAATAATCAGATAACTTTGATAGAACACCCTTTGTTGAAGTTGTAACGACGGGTTCCTCTAGATCAAGTAGGATAATCCCGCGTATCTCTAAGACATTGTTCACGTCTTCAAGAAGGAGCAAGGTCTGGTCTTCGGCGATTGCACTACTGAGGAGACGACCCCTTGCCACCTCGGTACCATTCCAGATAGATATCTGATCGCTGGAGTCATGCATCACTCTACCTCGCAAGGTTCGATGTTCAAGATTCACAACCTCATCATGCACGAACACACCACCAATTGCATCCATCCCAATGACAAGACTGCTTACAGAAGGTGCCGGACGAACAATGACTTGTACCTCGTCGCTTTGTTCATCATCAGGAGTCGCTCGGATGTGAACGTAAGCATCCTCACCAGAGCCCTCAATCCAACCCATCATCACTTCATCTTTCTCTGGAGAAGCCGACAATACCTCGATAGCAAGAGAAGAGGCATCGTCTCCGACAGAATGATCCCATTCCCAATCCGAAGTGCCGAGAACTCCTCGAGCATAGAAGACCCCGAGACGGGGAAGGCCATCGGTCCGCTTCGAGCGATACAGTAGATGTGCAGCATGTTCACCGAGTGCTACATCTAGGGACCCTGGAGCAGATGGTAGAATATCAATATCCAAAATGACTCCATCTGTCTTCGCCCATGCATCCGCAACCATTGGTTGAGACGAATGCAACGTGAAAACCGTGGTATCGACCTGCCAGATTCCTACACTGTACTCACGCCGTTCATAGCCCGCTAGGACAAAAATACCATCGCGTTCATCGAGAGACAATCCCCACCAACGGCCATCTGAGAGATAATAAGGGCCTGCAAGGACAATCTGCGTTGATATCTCACCCCGATCCCCAAAGGTTCCGAAAACTATCGATTGAGTCAAGGCACCGTACTCGTCCACACCATACCTAGTCCAAGCAGCATAGACAAAACCGTCCTGAGTTGATGTGACTGCAAGATCGCCGGCGAAACTCTCCTCAACAGTGACTGGTGAAGAGATGAATGTTCGACTTGAACTCATCTTCATCGAGAGGAGAGATTCGCCCTCCTCAACGAAAAGAATAGCTCCCTCAGTGGCCGGAGCCAAGTGAAGTGGTCTTGTTTCATCAGGACCATTGGTCTTTGCTGTCACCTCAGCATGCTCAAACGTCACATCGTGTAGGAATACATTGTTGTCCGTTCTATTAGCCCACTCAGAGTCCGAACGTAACTCGATACGATGGCGTACGATGCCAGATGTTTCCACAACATCTGTGATGCGAAGATTCAGTTGAGATGTGGTCCCAGCTGGCTGGATGCTCGGAATCTCCTTACTAGCAACTTCCTCCCATGAATTTGAGCCATTTGGAAGAAGAGTTTGTCGTTCGATGACGACAAACACTGCAGTTATTTTCTGCAGACCTATGTTCTCTATGTTCACTTGGAGAACATAGGATTCCCCCGGCATAGGAATTCGCGGCTCTGTACGAAGAGTACCTGCATCAATGGTCACATCGGGACCACTACGACGTTCGATGAACCAGAAATTGACATTTGCCTCCTCTACGAATCGTTCACCTGCGATGAAATATGTGACTCTGACGATTACATCCACATTTCCTGAATTTTGCCCACAAGTGGAATTTGATGATGAGAACGTGAATTCAACCTCAATAGTCGAAGATTCAGGTATCGTTTCCTCAAGCCTATCACAGCGAATTGGATCCAAGCCTTCCCGTTGCTCAAGCAATTCGATCCCTGCGAATTCTGCTGGAGCATCACCTCGATTGAGAATCATGGACCTCACCCTGAGAATCTCACCAGTCCAAGCGGAACCAACCAAGGCGCCACCCCCAGTTTCAACGTGAATCGTACCATCGACGCTTACATCCGGGGCATTGACGTTGTCAACATCAAGATTGACAACGACCTCTTCGCTGACCACATCTGAACCATTGACAAGACGGAATTTGATCCGATGGAGACCATCGTCAACGCTCTCAGAATCCCAGACCCATGACCAACTTCCTTCAGACGTTTCAAGTCCTGCTACGACCTTGGAGGAGTTCATGACAAGGTTACCGCCCGGACTCCACTCTCCTTCATCAAGACGAATCTG
>CAZMJD010000028.1:9792-11562 GCA_964566385.1 uncultured Candidatus Poseidoniales archaeon
TCCATCGAAAGATACTGTCCGAGATACCTCCTCAGAAAGCTGACTTCTGTCAATGGTCAAAATATTCGCATTGGCCCAAACGAAGCGGATGCTAGTAGCAGACCACACGCCACCAGACCCTCTTGCACGCACTCGGATGAAGACAGGGTCACCAGTGTCCGCATCTGCCGGAATACGTATTTTCCCCGACCAATTATCGGCTACAGTGAGTTGTGTCCACGAATCATTGTTCACACGAATCTCCAAACGATCGATCGACGTAGGGGATATGATTCCCCCTACATCAATTCGCTGACCTGCGAGCACCCAAGTACCATTCACAGGGTGTGTGATGTCAACCCATTCTGGTCCATCTCCTGTATCATTCTCATCAGGAGGGATGATGACGCCATTGCCACTTTCCTCTCCAAGAATCGAATCGAGGACCGCGGTCAGGTCGGCAATACCCCAACCCCATTTTTCGTTCCATCGATCATCGATGGTGGGTTCAGATGGCGCTATTGATTCATGCTGGAAACTGTGCTGCCGCATCAGTTCCATGACAGCCTCCCAATCCAATGTCTCATCCGCAGAAAGCATGACTGCCACCATGCCAGCTACAACTGGCGTAGCCATACTTGTTCCAGTCAATTCATGATATGAATCATCGGCCAATGGACGTTGAGTACCTGGCAACGTCACTGTTCCACCACCCGCGAACTGTGCTGAATTGATGTTTGTCCCTGGAGCGGTCACGGTTGGCTTGAGCTCATCCATTTCATCATCATCACCATCATCTTCTCGTGGACCAAAATTCGAGGCGGAATTCACTTGATCATCGGTTAGTGTGACGGTATTTCGGTCATTTGTCATCCCGACAGTGATGGCTTTGTCAGCAGATGCGGGTGACGGCACCCTACGCTTACCATCATTCCCCATGGCTGCAACACAGATGGTCCCTGCATCTGAGATCTGATTGACAATGACTGATTCACCTGAGGAACCATTGTCCCCGGGATCATCACTGTTCGGATTGGAAACACTGCCGAACGACATCGAAACGACGTCAATACCACGTGATGATTCATTGTTGTTCCAGTCAGTCTCAACGTTGTTGAGCACCCATGACAGACCACGGACGCTGTTCGCACTGTTCGTACCACCGGCATCTGTCAGCACCTTGACATCGACCAGATAAGCGCCCGGGGCTACACCTCCATCGGTTCGGCGAGAATCACCTGTTCCAACTGCTGAACCAGCGACATGGGTCCCATGCCCAGATGGTTCGTTGGAATCATCCGGATCGACAGAACCATCTGTATTGGAAGTAGGAACCGTCGCATCATACCCTGCGACCCATTTTGGATCATCGTATGACTTGGGATCACCATCAGGGGAATCGTCAACATCATCAAAATCATTCAGACTACGATGCTCATTGTCCACTCCGGTGTCCAGAATTGCTACGACCACGCCATCACCATGGTAACCTCTCTCATGAGCTGTCGCCCAGTACGTCGTCGAAGGTGCAGCGCGGATGGCTTGAGCTGCGACCTCATTGAAAGGTACCATGACATTCTGCTGCTCGACATGAACCACTTCAGACATCGACCAGACTGCAATGAGTGCCTGAAGAGGAACATGGTCCACGAATATACGGTCAAGGTATGGTGAAATGTAGACGTCAGAGCCGGTCGGTTCCCACCCATGATCAAGGAGAGTCGCCTCAAGCTTGGTTCGATCCTCAACAGTGGGATGCCATGGATAATCAACAACGATGGCCACGGTTCG
>CAZMJD010000029.1:0-9725 GCA_964566385.1 uncultured Candidatus Poseidoniales archaeon
CACAAGCAACCTCGACAGCACGGTCCCAGCCATCTCCATCTTGATCGGGATCCAGACCATCACACAGTTGGTCCCCATCCAGATCCCCAGGGATTGATGCACCATCACGCGGGTCGGTATCGCACTGAAATTCGAGCGTGGCGTTCCAACCATCACCATCTGCGTCATCATCGAACAGGTCGCAGATGAAGTCGCCATCCAAGTCAGGTGGCACGGACTTGTCCGAGTAAGGAAGCGTCCCACATGCGACCTCCTCTTCATCGAGCCAGCCATCAAGATCGGTATCGGGAGCAAAGGCAGGGCATTGTCCAGTCGTCTCATTCACCTCAGGTTGTGAGGAGTTCAACCACGGATCACTACCACATCGCTGTTCCACAACGCTAGTCCACCCATCACCATCCATATCATCGTCAAGAAGATCACAGACCATGTCACCATCTGTATCATCAGGAGTCAAATTACCGTCATCATCGGCTAAGTTCGAGCACCAAAATTCAAAGTTAGTGGACCACCCATCGCCGTCGTCATCGCCATCCATCCCATCGCAGATATTGTCACCATCTGCATCGGCATAGGTCTCGTTAGCAATGCGATCGTCACCACCACAGGCTGCCTCCATATCCCATAGCCGGCCATCTCCATCCTGATCATGATCCAGAAGGTCGCAGAACAGATCACCATCGAGGTTTGCAGGGATGGACGCATTGTCGAGATCGGAGGAACCACACGCCAACTCGTCATCAGCCTCGAATCCATCCCCATCGACATCCGAGTCTAGGACATCACAGATCGAGTCATCATCCATGTCTGCTGGAACAGACAAGTTATCGCGGTCATCCGAACCACATGCATCTTCAACCACCTCAAGGTGACCGTCACCATCTGCATCATCATCCCAATGATCACACCACCCGTCACCATCGAGGTCTGGAGGAGTAGAAAAGGAGTCCTTGCTCAATGATTCACATAGATCCTCAGTGACATCGAAATAGCCGTCATCATCATCATCTGGATCGAGAGGATCGCACAGACCGTCATCGTCGAAATCTGAAGGGACGCTCGCCGAAGCATTGGGGTCAGTTCCACAGCCTGCTTCGACCAGATCGCTCCATTCGTCTCCATCATCATCATCATCGAGTGTATCGCAGATGCTGTCATTATCGAGATCGCTCGGGATGCTCTCCTTGATCGAGGCGTTCGATCCACAAGCAGTCTCATTCGTGTTATTGTACCCATCACCGTCCTTATCGGGATCGATTGGATCACAATCACCATCTGCATCTGAGTCGATAGGGATCTTCGTACCATTACTGGGGTCAGACTGGCACCAACGCTCGGTATAGAAGTTGAAACCATCGCCGTCCTTGTCCTCTTCATCAGTATCGCAGATGTCATTCCCATCCGTATCCGTTGGCACGTCAGTAGCATTGGTCGAATTCGAGCTACACCAGAATTCATCGTCGTTATGCCAGCCATCACCATCCATATCGCCGTCCTCGCCATCACAGATTGAATCATTATCGAAGTCAAGAGGAAGACTCGTGTTGTCGAGGTCCGAGGAACCACAGGCAGTCTCTGAGACCTCGAGCCAACCATCGCCATCTTTGTCGTGATCCAAGGAATCACAGAGCCCATCGGAATCCGTATCGAGTGGCGTACGATTGTCGTCAAAATCGGCACGGAAGCCAAGACATGCCTCCTCAGCGGTCCGATTCCACCCGTCGTCGTCGGCATCCTCCTCCAACAGATCACACAGTCCATCGCCATCGTAGTCGAGAGGAGTATAGGTTCCGTTGTCGATATCTGTCGAGCAGTTGGCCTCATACAAGTTATCGAAATTATCAGCATCCATGTCCTCATCGAGCCAGTCACATATCGTGTCATCATCGACATCAGGCGGCACGTCATCACCATCCACGGGGTCCGTCAGGCACAGGACTTCGAGATGATTACCCCAGCCATCACCATCCTTGTCCTCATCGATAGCATCACAGAGTCCATCGCCATCCATGTCAGGTACGACATCACCTGAATCCACAGGATCAGTTCCACAACTGACTTCAAGATCGTTGGACCGGCCGTCACCGTCCTTATCAGAATCCAAGGAGTCACAGAGTCCATCGCCATCGAGGTCGCTCGGCACCGATGATGAAGAAGAAGACACTGCCCCACACAGATCCTCATCAAGGGTGCTCCAACCATCCCCATCTGAATCGTCATCGAATCGGTCGCACACCTTGTCACCATCCTGATCGGCTGGCGCCACTTCCTGGACAGTATGGTCGGCGCCGCAAGCCACCTCAGTGACATCAGTCCAACCATCTCCATCTCCGTCACGTATCGAGGAACTCCCTACAAGGCGAGGAGCGTCCGGAAGAGTCAGTTCGGCGAACCCTGTGAGAGTCTCCTGACCGACTGACCACCCGGCACCGGTCTGACCAAAGATTTGCTGACCCCAGCATGCTGCCGTGCCATCCGAATACACAGCACAAGCTGAATGATTACCAATGCCAAGGTCGATGATTTCGAGATCCTGAGGACCGATCGTCATACGCTCAGGAAAAGCGATGTCAACACCAAAGGAACTCACGAGAGCGTAACGATCCCGCCCCCAACAGTACGCAGCACCATCATCAGCAAGTGCACATACGATGTCGATACCTGCAACAAGTTCGACTGCATGCACCCCATCGGGCAAGGAGCGCTCTCGAAAGGAATCACTCGCCAACGCAGGTGTCGCATCGCGGCCCCAGCAGGCGATCAGGCCATCATCGCGCAAGGCACATCCTTGACGCTCTGCCATCGCAATATCGACGTACACATGGGCCGAATCGACGGGGACCTCAGCCCACGCCATATCGCTTGAGACTGTACCCGTACGGTCGTAACCCACGCCAAGCAGATTCCCACCCCAGCAGGCGATGCGGCCATCATCGATCCCCGCACATACCGTACGGCCGAAACCAGCACCGATCGCTACAGCAGACAGCTCGTCTGGCAAAGGTATCTGGCGGACCACTTGGAATGGATAGGGGTCATAGCCATCCAACTCATGAATCGGATCCACACCCCATTGCACGTCACTGCCCCAGCACGACACGATACCCGAATCCAGCAGGGCACAACCCATACCTATCGAGACACCCACAGAGATCGCAGACTCAGCCAGCGGCACGAGCACAGGGTCTGCCAACCATTCCTGGCCCGAGTAAGGCGTACGGTATTGCCCGGCCTGCCCAACACTGTTGTTACCCCAGCAGTGCACTGCCCCAACATCATCGAGAGAGCAGGCAGTCTTGCCACCTGCGGTGATGGACATCATCTCGATGCCGGTTGCAAGCACCGACGGGAACGGGAAAGAGGAATGATTGCCAGTAGCACCATCGGGGTGCCCCCAACAGAGCAGACCCTGATCGACCAGATTCAGGCAGGCACCAGAATCCCAAGCCGCCAAGGCATCCACTTGTGCAGAAGCAACTGGGCCACTAGAAGCTGAATGGAATGCTGCACCAAGAGAGTGATCGGATCCTGGCCCAGCCTCCGAGAGATCGATGAAGGCAGGGAGCATGGAGAATGCCAACAGCAGGACGAGCCAGAGGGCCGCGACACGATGCTGACGCTCACCCATAGGTCAACGCTGTGGCAAGACCCCCTAAATTCTTGATGTTGCGTGTCCGAATTACAGTGAATTTGACCACCAAGAAGAAGAGGAGTGATTTTTGGAACGAATAGTTTGTGTGAGCCATTTAGTTCATGAACGTCTCAGGATGAGAGCCGACCATGGGACGAGTGGAACTCAGGCCTGTGGGCCTTGTGTTCCTGCTTCTTGCGATGCCATGGCTCACCCCTGCAGCAGATATGATGACAAAAGAAGACGAAGCACCAGCGATTCTCTTACCATTCGTACCATCCCCTAGCAGCAGTTGGACCTCAGGAGTGACAAACAGCACTCACTTCACCATCGAAGCACGCCCGACAACGTGGAATGCATTCAGAGACATATCTGCAGCGATCGATGCCAATGATAAGATTCATGTCTCCTATTATGACCCACTTGCTGCCAGTGTGAAGTACGCCACCGACAGATCCGGCACTTGGGTCATCAAGACCATTGACAATGGCAGCACGACGAATAACAAGCAGACCGGAGAATTCCCCTCGATCGCTGTCGACTCCTCGGGCAGCGTCCACATCTCATACGTGAATCGGAGTTCTGCTGAACTCATGCATGCAACAGATGCGAGCGGAACATGGGTGACCACAGCACTCCATTCATTGAAGAAGAATTCAGCCTCACCTTGGTCAGGTCAGAACCTAGATACCTCCATTGCTATAGATTCAAATGATGCCATCCATATTTCATACGTCACAACCGAATCGTCGACCGTAAAAGGTGAGTTGAGATACACGACCAATGCGAACGGGACATGGGTCTCAACGACCGTTGATTCAGATGATTCTGGCTATGGAGTCGGCAAACACTCGCGTATCGCCATCGATAGCAACGACAAGGCACACATCATCTTCCAGAACACAACCTCTGGCCTAGCGGGCTATGCTCACAACAAGAATGGTACGTGGGAGGTGGAGTACATCTCTGGAACTGGAAGCAGCCAAGGCGGAGTGCGGGACCCATCCATCGCGATCGATTCAAATGATGATGTGCACATCACCTATACCAGGACAACCAGCAATTGGAGACTAGGATATGCAAGGAACACTGGCAGTTCTTGGACGATATTGAATACAATAGGTACCCCTAGCCACGGTACGCAGCAAGTTGGAGCCTACACATCGATCGCCATTGATTCCAATGATGACATCCACATCTCAGACCAACACAACAGTTACCGAAGACTCAGATACAGCACGAATGCATCGGGTTCGTGGACCACCACAGATGTGGGTAAATCAAGCAATGGCGCTACGACGTACGGGTATGGATATGGGACGTCAATGGTGATCGACTCGAATGATGACATCCATATCATCAATCAGAATCAATCGAACGGTTACTATTCACTCATCGTCACAACACAGCAAGGAACCGGCGAAGGAGTCAACTCAAACAGAATCACTGCAGTCCGGGGATTCGATACCGAATTCAGCACTGGGCTCAACACATCGACCGTCGAGAATGCCACAATTATCGAATCATCAAACCCACCCGAAGGGATCTTCTTCTCAGGCCTTGGATCGAGCAACCACATCGTTACAACACAATATGCCAATACGTGTGTGATCAGCAATAATGGCTCAGTCATGTGCTGGGGAAGACAGACTTACGGAGCCAATGGTAACGGTACAAGAAGCACCTACCCCGATACGCAGTTCCAGTTCCATCCAGGATATGTTCGACTTCCTGAAGGACGGACCGCATATCAGGTGGCCGGCGGAGTCAACCATGCCTGTGCCATCCTCGACAACAGATCAACGATGTGCTGGGGCCAGAATTTCCATGGAGAACTTGCAGATGGCAATTCCGGCGTCGACTCGACCGAGGACGAACCAGTCTATGCCCAGATTCCTGAAGGACGCTACGCCACTCAGATCAGCACTGCCGGGCTGTCTGCCTGTGCCGTGCTCGATAACGGTTCAGACATGTGCTGGGGCCGCGGACTGAATGGGCCCCTAGGCAATAACAAGACGACGAAATATGACGGGCCACACTATGTCCACATTCCTACTGGCCTGCCGGGCACACAAATCTCCCACAACAGCAATATTGGATCGGGAGTCAACCCCTGGCAGGACCAGACCTGTGCCGTTTTAGACAACGGCTCAGTCATGTGTTGGGGAGAGGGCAAGAATGGACGACTCGGCAATAACAAGACCACCGATTCGAGTGTACCCGTCTCTGTCCACCTCCCAGCGGGAGTCGAGGCAACGAGTGTTGCAGTGGGGTGGGAGCACGCGTGCGCCATTCTTGACAACGGCTCAGTCATGTGTTGGGGCAAAGGAACTGGCGGAAGGCTAGGCAACAATGGTTCAATCTCTCAGTCAGACCAGAAGGTACCTGTCACAGTCGTGCTGCCTGCGAATCGCTCAGCAATCGCACTCTCAGCTTCGTACTCGCATACCTGTGCTGTCATGGACAACGGTTCCGCCACGTGTTGGGGATACAACCCATATGGACAATTAGGCCTCAATGGTGCAGCAACAGACACCACACGGGGTTACTATGGGAAAGCAATCACTGCAGAGTACGTTGAACTTCCTTCAGGAAGGACTGTCACTGGAGTCTCCACACATGACCGACACACATGCTGGACCCTCGACAATGAGTCGGTGATGTGCACAGGTTCCAACGTCAATTATGCGCTCGGACGCGCGAACCTGAGCGATTGCACCCCCGTCAGCAGTACCGTCGTCTGCGACGGTTTGATGGATGGCACATCTACGACGGTCAACGAACTCAAGTATGTCAAATGGCTTCCGAAAGTGAAGGCCAATCCCGGGCGAGCAACCTGGTATGGAATGCCTGTAGATACAACCAATGGAAAGACTCTGACCGCTTGGGCAAACACTACATCCACATCTGCCTCGGCACGCACCGTCTTGAGAGTCGTCCCCGCAACCGATTACACCACTGCTAGTCTTTCGATTCCCTCAAGTGGAGCCATCAGCGTCACGCCGACCAACAATTGTGACTGGTGCACATATTCAATCGAACCCGCACTGCCCAACTGGATGAGCATCAACACATCCACTGCAGCGATCACCGGAACATCACCATTGGGAGACATAGGTTTCAGTGGCACCTACACCATTACAGGAACAGCGAGCAATGGCTCAGATGCGACGACCATCACACTGACCTCGAGTGCAACAACTCCAACAGTCACACTCGTGAACGGATTCGAGGCGAGTGTCGACACACCACTCAACTCGACCGTGATCAGTGGTGCCTCAACCTTCGAGACCTCTGGAAACCCAACGAACATGCCATTCACAACAACAGGTAATGGCGTGTTGGATTCGAACTCCATATCTGCAGCCGGTGAATCATCGTGCGCAGTATGGGCAGATGGAGGAATGAAGTGCTGGGGCCATGATGGCTACGGTCAACTCGGAAACGGCGGCACTACCGGGAACAAGAACACACCTAGCACCAGTGTTTCCCTCCCATCCGCTCGAGATGCAGTTGCAACGACTTCGGGAACTATGGGCCATAATTGTGCAATCGTGGACAATGGCGACGCCTACTGTTGGGGCGAGGGGGCAAATGGCAGGCTAGGGTATGGAAAGACAGTCGACAAGACATCACCTCAGAAAGTTGGACTTCCTTCGGGAAGAGATGCTGTGGACATCTCGGCCGGGGGATATCATTCCTGTGCAGTCCTTGACAATGGCTCAGCGATGTGCTGGGGTTGGAATCAAGGTGGCAGACTTGGAGATGGTACAACAAATCAACGAAAGAATCCAAGTTATGTCGCTCTCCCCTTAGGGAAGGCTGCAACTGAAATCAGCGCAGGCGAAATACACACGTGTGCAGTGATGACAGACGGCACAGCCTACTGCTGGGGCCACAACAACGAGGGTCAATTCGGAATTGGCTCAACCTCGCCTTCATCCTCTAGCACCCCCGTTCAGGTCAGTCTCCCGTCGGGATTGAAAGCGGTATCGATCGGAGCAGGTGAGGACTTCACGTGTGCCTTGATGGACGATGGAGACGTCTATTGCTGGGGGGACGGCGATTCGGGCCGATTAGGGAATGGAGCAACCTCGGACAAGACATCACCTACCAAGATCACCATGCCGAGCGGTGACGCGATCAAACTGATTGTTGGCTACGATATGGCATGCATGATCATGGACAGTGGCGCTGCTCGATGCTGGGGAGAGGGCTCAGACGGTCAACTTGGAGAAGGAAAGACAAGCGATCGCAGCTCATCCCGGGCAGTCAGCATACCATCAGGAAGGAAAGTCACTGATATTCACGCCAATGGATGGGGGAATATGGGAGGCGATGATGCCCACACCTGTGCAATCCTCGATAATGGTACTGCAATGTGTTGGGGAGACCCATACTATGGCAAACTCGGCAACGGAGGTTCGACCACTGCAACAAGTGCGGTCAAATCTCCAGTCTACGTCAGCCTCACAGATGGCCTGATGCCAGTCCCAGAGACACATCGATGGCACGGCACTCCCAACACTCCTTCCAGTGGTGCCACCTACACTAATTGGGCGAACAACACATCGTCTGCATCCTACTCATCCAACTTGAACATCCGCGTCCTTGGAGCCATCGATTATGGAGCAAGCCAACAAGCCCTGAGCGTGGGCTCAATCAATATCGCAGGAACTGTGTATTGTGATTGGTGTACATACATGATCAGTCCTTCACTTCCCTCAGGACTTTCATTCAATCGAGCCAATGGTACCATCAGCGGCTCGATCAGCACTGTGACCTATGACTGGACTGCAAACTACACCATCACGGCTTTGGCCCATAACGGTTCGAATTCGACAACACTAACGCTATCTCATGACGCTGCGTCTGCCCTCACACAGGCTACGACATACCTCGGATTCAAGGATATCATCACGACATCACTACCTGACTCAGTACTCGATGACTCACAGACCAGGGGTGTAGATGCAAGCACCCCTGGATTCGATTTCCTCACTGATGGCCTGAACCCATCAGACTTGATCGCTGGTGGAGGTAAGAGTAACTGCGCAGCATTCCTGAATGAGTCACTGGCGTGCTGGGGCCTGAACACCAACGGAGAACTAGGTCTAGGATTCGTCAGTTCAGTCGCTGCCAGTAGTACTAACAAGTACCCCAATGCCCAGTACGTCGACCTTGGATCAGAGGCAAAAGTCAAGCAGATCACTGTAGGAACGAACCACGCCTGCGCAGTGCTTGTAGGAGGAGATCTGACGTGTTGGGGAGCGAACACACACTACCAACTAGGCCGAGGTTATGCGAACAGCAGCGCGACCAATCTGACCGCCACTCCAACCATCGTAGACCTCGGCACAGGAGTCAAGGCGGCCCAAGTGGTTGCTGGCGACTACCACACCTGTGTAATGACCGAATCGGGTGCTGTCAAATGTTGGGGTAAGAACGGTGCAGGACAGATAGGTGCCGGATATACCAACTCGTCTGGCACAATGGCAGTTCACACTCCTGTGAGCGTGGATCTGGGCACTGGGCGAACTGCAGTGTCAATGACTGCAGGCGACGAGTACAATTGTGCCATCCTTGACAATGGCGATCTTGTATGTTGGGGCCTGAATTGGCTCGGTCAACTTGGATTGGGGAACACTGCTGATAAGAATTCACCAAAGACCGTGGATTTGGGTGACGGGCGAACCGCAGTGGATGTTGCAGCAGGATCGGGGCATACTTGTGCAATCCTCGATAATGGAAACGTGAAATGTTGGGGATTCAACGGGGACGGGTCTGTCGGAGATGGCACGTGGACAGACCGGACCAGTCCCGTGAAGGTCGACCTTGGAACGGATACCGCCACGCAGGTATCGGTCGGGGAGCGCCACACCTGCGTCATCCTGCAAGATGATTCGATGAACTGCTGGGGTAAGAACGACCGCGGACAACTGGGCATCGGCAGCACGACGAACAAGAAATCACCGCAGAGTGTGAACGTGGGCTCAGGTCGAACGGTCACGGGCCTCACGACAGGAGATGCTCATACCTGTGCGGTGCTCGATGACAATAACATCTCATGCTGGGGATCGAATCTGTACGGTCA
>CAZMJD010000029.1:9735-11557 GCA_964566385.1 uncultured Candidatus Poseidoniales archaeon
GACTCGGGAGTCTGACGTCTGCCTCGCCTTACGGACTGACCTCACCCAATCTGCTCACGAACCACAGCAAGGCGATGGATGGAGCAGTGCGCCGAGGCGAGTGGCTCGGGACTGCGAACCAGACAGGCGTCTATGACCGCATGGTGTGGGCGAACTCTACGACTTCGACCTACTCGACCACTGTACGGATCACAGTGCTCGAGCCGTTCGAATATACCGCTGCCACTCTCAGCGTACCCTCGAGCGGGTTGCTCAGCCACACGCCCTCACAGTCATGTTCCTGGTGCACCTTCACGATCGCTCCCGACCTTCCCTCGTGGATGTCATTCAATACGACGACTGGAGAGATCTCAGGGACATCCAGCCTCGGATCGCTCGGTTTCACCGCCACCTACACAGTCACAGGCACCTCCACCAATGGTTCCTACAGCAAAGACGTCACTCTGTCATCTGACGGAACGACACCTTCTGTGACCGTGGTCAAAGGATTCTACGTCAGCATCAGTACACTTCTGGACCGCTCGATGATCGAGAACTCGACCTCGATCGAATCGGACGGCCTTGTGTCGGATCTGTCCCTGTATGATGGTCAATTCAACAATTCAGTCATCGATGGTGGATCGCAGCATTCTTGCGCGTTGCAGTCGAACGGGAGCATCCTGTGCTGGGGCAAGAAGCGCGGTGGATGGCTTGGTGATGGTGACTCATCCTGCGGCGATTGCTGGAACACCGTGGTCTCCAATCCCACCTATGTCGATCTGCCTTCGAACCGGACTGCGATCGATATGAGCGGCGGTCGATGCGCGGTGCTGGACAATGGTTCAGCGATGTGCTGGGGGACGGGCATGCTGGGAGACGGCAAGTACTACTCATGCGTGAACACACAGTACTGTTCCAGCTCCAGCTATGCCTCCTCACCAGTCCATCTCACTCTCCCTGCAGGACGAGAAGCGATCAGCATCTCATTCGGGACTGATTTCCAATGCGTCGTCCTCGACAATGGCTCGGCAATGTGCACTGGATTCAACGATGTCGGCCAGATCGGAGATGGAAGCATCTGCAGCTCCTCGACCTACGATGCAGGCTGCTCGAACTTCTCCACCGGATGGCCAGGTACGAGCAAGGTCTACGGCAAAGCGACACCGAGTTACGTCAGCATACCTGCCGGCCGTACCACCACAGCCATCGAAGCCTACAATGACTTCGCATGCGCTATCCTGGACAACGGCTCGGTCATGTGTTGGGGCGAAGGAGGGCAAGGACAGCTCGGCAACGATGATACCAACGATTCATCCACACCAGTCTACGCCCACTTGCCGAGTGGTCGCAGAGCGGTTGCTCTCTCAAGTGGATATACCGCATTATCGGCCTGTGCTATCCTGGATGATGCATCGTTGGTGTGTTGGGGAGATGGGGGCTACAAACAGCTGGGCAGGAACAGCACCACCGATTCGAAAGTTCCGATCTATGTGACGATGCCTGCCAACAAGACCGTGGTACAGATCTCTGCAGGGAATACCAGATTCTGTGCGGCGATGAGTGACGGCACGGCCTATAGCTGGGGGTACCATGTTGTCTATGACTACCTGTATGGCGGCAACACTGGACCCGGCCTGGGAGATGGATCGACGAAACAATCTCCGACCCCCATCAAGATGACACTTCCCAGCGGTCGCAAGGTGACGAGCATCATGGGCCCCGCCTACGCGACATGCGCCAGCCTCGATAATGGCCAGTTTGCCTGCCTCGGTTATGGAAATGGTGCAGGCCAATATCTGAAGTAGATCCTCCTGACCCTGCAGTACGCCTCCTCGACCAGCAC
>CAZMJD010000030.1:0-11547 GCA_964566385.1 uncultured Candidatus Poseidoniales archaeon
TTTACTATATCCTTTAGGAGTATTAATTCCTGTTCCAACAGCAGTTCCTCCAAGAGCTATCTCTGAAAGATGAGAAAGAGTGTTTCTTAATGATTTGATACCATGCTCTAATTGAGAAACATAAGGGAAGCAGTAAGTGGGAACCTTCGACCGCTTCAAAGCATCTTGTTGAGAAATGGATGGAGGATGAAAGGCCAGTATTAGGATTGGTTGAAGTCCCTGATTCAATCATTCATCGATATGGTGTTGTGGAGATGGATGGAGAAAAAGTAGTTCGAATCATCGAAAAACCAACCAAGGAGGAAGCACCTAGCAGACTTGTTGCTTGTGGTCGATATCTCTTCCCTGAAGGAGCAAGAGAAGTTTTTGATTCTCACCCGCTCGATATTCATGGTGAAATGCAATCTGTCGAAGTATTGCGGAGTTATATCTCACAGAAAGGTGGACTCATAGGAGTGAATCTAGATAGATATGCATTGTATGATTCTGGTGACCCAATGGGATGGTTGCTTGATCAGATTCACCATGCGTCTCAGCGCGAGGATGTATGTGATGAATTGATGAGAGGTATTGAGAGGATAAGACATAGAATTGTTAACATCAGGGTAGAGGCGCTGCGACCTCATGAGGAAATCCAGCCTGCTCGACTCAATAAAATGGTGAAGAAAATCACATCTTCCGGGGTGATTCACAAGCCCCTACTAGTCGATCAAGCAAGTCTCACAATCTTAGATGGGCACCATCGCTATAATGCAGCGATTGAATTAGGTCTGAATTGGGTTCCATCCATTCTAGTGGACTATGTTAGGGACCACACCATCGAGGTAGATGTGTGGCCAGAATGTAGTAAAGTAGCGATATCAAAAGAAGAAGTCGTAGCCATGGGGTTGAGTGAAGAGTTGTTTCCACCAAAAACATCACGCCACATCTTATCTCAAACACTGCCTTCGCTGAAGGTGGATCTTGAAACATTACGTTGATTTCATTCATCAGAGCTGTTTGTGATTTGAATAGGTTCTAACATTTCAGACACCACGGGATGGATGGCATCCCATACACGTGAATGGACCTCTAATGGGGTTCCATTTGTCGAAATAATGTGGGCATCCGTTTCACTTGCAATTTCTCGAAACCGTTTTCTCATCTTCTTCTGATATGCTAGGAAACTAGTAGTTGAAGTGGTTCCCAAGCCAAGGTCCAAACCACACTCATAATTGCTCAAACGCTCTAATCCACCTTGAGCATATAGAATTCGATCGAGTAATCGACGTGGACCGATGTCAAGAATGATTGTTGCATCTGGTTCAGGTGCGCCGTCATAGAGACCTTGAAGCCACAATAAAGGAGTTCCACGCATCTCTTCGCGGACTGCAGGAGTGATGGTATATCTATCCGCTATGACAACATATCCGGCACGGTAGGCGGGTATGATCTCATGGACGAGTTGATCGTGGAGATCTGTTGCATAGAGCAATGCCCGTGTACGACTACCGTAGTCATGAATTTCATGGCCCTCTCGTTTGATCTGTTCTCCAAGAAGTCTACTTCTAGCCAGTCCAAACGTAACGCTAGCTACACCATGTGCCTCAAGACGTTCTTTGACAAAACGGGCGTGTGTGGAACGACCCACGTGATCTGGACCTTCGAATACTATGAGGCGGCCTGGGTGACTCATCATCGTTCACTTCCGGGAAGATTCGTCCATTCTAATTGCCCTAATGACATCGTATTGGCTAGACGGTCCGATGGATCGACAAGATCGATGCTTGAAAGATCGATATGGTTGTGAATGACTTCACGGGCTCGGTGCTGAACCTCTGAGACAGACCCCACCGAAGAGACTGGAATGATACGACCATTTTTTGAGAGTTCAGAATATATTTCACCAATCTTGGTTTGGAGAATCCTATAGGATTCATAGGGGTCTTGAGTCCAACCCATGTCAAGACCTGCTTCGTAATACTTCAATTCAGGTCGTCCATGGAGAATACGATTCAATGCCACTTCTATCGGAGTTTCAAAGTAGATGGTAAGATCGGGGTCTCGAGCAAAAAAATAGGTCGCTTCGATACGATCAATGGGGATGCCACGAGCCCCGTCTCGCGCCATAGCAGTGAATTTGTATCGATCACAGATGACTACCCCGCCAACTGCTAACATCGGCTCAATTTGACGCTCCCAACGATCTGCAAAGTCTGCTGCGTGAATCAAATGAAAGGTCTCAGGAGTCAAGCGATGGGTATTCTTTCCAATCTTCGTTGCAGCTGCTACATGAGGTGATGAATTCCATTCAGTATGATGTACTGGAACGCCGCTAGCGGTCAGCCAACGATTGAGAAGATGTGCTTGGGTGGATTTACCACTCCCGTCGAGGCCCTCAACTGCAATGAGAATGCCCTTTCTAGCCACATCAAGCAAACCAAGGCTCTTCGTTTGAATATTAGTGTATGATACAGAGGGTCTGAATAGGTGTATTCATCCAGATATACTAGGACGAAAGAGTATGGGTGGAGAGACAACCGTCGAAGCTTGCCCAACTTGCTTTGCTTCACATATCGTTCCACACATGGGTTTTGAACTCGGTAAAGTGTACCGCTGCCAACATTGCGGATATGAGGGCGCAGTCATCATAGAATTCGAGTCAATTGACGCTTGGTTAGCCTTCCGAGATGAAATACTGAGTGAAAGTGAATGATTACTCCTCACTGAAATCATCATCGAGGCCATCATCAAGGAATCCTGTTTCAACCCCGCCCATATCAACTGGATCGACAAAAGCAGGGTCAGGGAGTGGGCCTTCGTCAAAAAAATGTGACTTCCATGAGATGACACGTTCAGGGCGGCGGTGATCCAATATCTCAAAGACACTGTCAAGGGCTGCGTCATCATGTTCTAGAACAGTTACTCCGAGTGATGAGAAAGAACTGGGGCTAACCTCTTCCATTCGTAGCATCAATTCTCTCAATCGACCACGTGCCAATTCATCCGGATCAACCCACAAACGTGCTACAAGGCCTTCGGGGTCACCTGGAAAGAGGTTGAGATAATCTCTCAATGCTTGTACGACATTACGACGAACATTCACATGAGGATGTCCTACTAATTTTGCTAACTGAGTTTTGAATAAATCGGGATCTAGGAATTTCAAATCCTTCACGGTCGCTGACGCTGCGGCCTGCACATCAGCATCAGTGTCTGCAAGTTGAGATTCAAAGAAATGTAGAGCGTTCTTACCCAATCTTCGGAAGAGCCTTGTTTGAACATCGGCGAATGTTCTTCTGATTTCAAGTTCGGAGCGCCCTGCCAATATTTCCAGGGCTTCACATCCTACTACAGCATCAATGTCAACCATTCTGGCTGATGCTCGAAGGACGCGGACTGCGACATCGGGGCCTTCAGCACTCAAGCGAAGGAGGCGTTGAAGGACTTCTAGCCGCTCAATCAAACCGGGCCTCTCCAGTAGAAGTTGCAATATCTCAACCAAGAGTTCTTGTTGTTCGGTTGAACCAACCTCAAGGATATCCAAAAGCCAATTCGCTGCTTGGGCACCCAGTTCATGTGCCACTAAATCGCCTGAAGAAATTCTGTCCATTGGATCGAAATCAATCTGGTGAGGCCCTCTGACACCGCCGCCATGCCAACTTCCAGGAGAGGTAGCGATTGCCATCGATTCAACTAGATGATACCCCATATGGACTGGTGGACCTTGAGGGTGGGTGCTAAGCCCCGCCAATAGTGCAACGCAAGAGAACCAGCGCTCATCATCTGGTGCTTCAGCATCTAGAGCTTGCACCATCCAATCGGTACATATTCTGAATAGTACGTGCTCAATCAACGTTGACGGACGTTTCCACGCCCTACGCAATGCTTCATCATCATCACGATCGAGAAATGTGGTTCTATGTGGAACAAGTGTGTCTACAACCTCACGGAGATGGCGATTAATACCATGAGGATCAGAGATGAAGAGGGCTTTGGCTCGTTCAACGATATGCTCGGGCGATGATGGAGGAAGGATGGGGAGGTCCGCATCTTGAATCGGAGGCATCGGAAGAGGCCAGGATAAGGCACCCCGCTCGACAGCTTCAGTCAATCCATCTACCAAACGCTCATCTGGAGCTGGAGGGGGGGTCATGTGACGCATCGGAGCATTCTCCCCGGTGCATTGATTCAAATCTCAAGCTCAATGTTGAGATTCTGAATCAATTCCTTGTATCTATTTCGAATCGTTACTTCTGTGACGCCCGCCACCTCTGCCACTTCACGCTGAGTCCGGCGCTTGCCACACAACACACTAGCAATGTAAATGATCGATGCTGCTATTCCTGTGGGTCCGCGTCCACTCGTCAGTTCCTTCTCTTGAGCGGCGGCAATCAACTCACGTGCCTTAGCAATGACTTCGGCATCTAAACCAAGACCACTACAGAATCGATCAATGTAATCTTCCGGTCCTGTTGGCATGATTTTCATCTTCAGTTCCCTCACCATGAATCGATAGGTACGACCGATCTCCTTTCGTCCGGTGCGACTAGCTGCACCGATTTCATCAAGGGTGCGAGGAACATTACATTGTCTGCATGCAGCATAAAGGCTGGCTGCCGCCACACCTTCAATGGATCTGCCTCGAATCAATCTCTTCTCTACTGCTTTCTTGTAATTGACTGCCGCAGCCTCGCGAACTACTTTTGGAAGTTCAAGTCGGCTTGCCATACGATCCAATTCAGCAAGTGCCATAGCAAGATTGCGCTCAGTGGCATTGCTGACTCGAGAGCGCTTCTGCCACTTCCTCATACGATAGAATTGACTACGGAATTTACTGGAGATGGTTTTTCCAGAGTAATCCTTGTTCTGCCAATCGATATCTGTCGATAGACCTTTGTCGTGGAGCATCACTGTCATGGGTGCTCCCGTTCGGGCTCGTTGATCGCCTTGTTCAGGACTGAATACTCGCCATTCAGCTCCATGATCGATGACGTTGTCTTCAAGAACAAGGCCACAGGCCTGACAAACAATTTCACCTCTGGTCTCGTCGCGTTCAAGATCGCGACTCCCACATTCTTTGCATTTGACGACTTCTTCAACTTCTTGACGATCCTGAACCAATCATTGCACCCCCCTTAGCAATCATACTTTGCGCCATGGTATTAAATTTAAAGGATGCGTATGTTTGAAAGGTCATTACTTCCGAACCGATGATAGCATACGGTTGGGTCCAAGGATTGTGGAGGGAAGTGAAGTGGCATCTTGGCCCCCGGATGTAATCTCAATATCTGCTGACGATAGAATCTTGTTTCTCACAAAGGATCTTGAACTCATCAAACGACAAGTGTATGATGGACTCGATTTGAAAATGGAGGATCTTGAACCAGATGACTTACTAGATGATATCAATACAGATGTCATGACTCCTGCGTGGGTCTGCTTCGACTGGGATCCAGAACGTATTGCTGAAAACGCATACGCTGGACTCACAATGAACGGTCAACCAGTCATTGGGGAAGGGATGCTAAAACATGGGAATTTCAAAGCCATTGTTTCAGGCTTACGAAAAGGTACTGGGTCTTCCCGAGAGACCGCCCCTCAATGTGAACGTTGGTCCGGCATACGTTTGATCTTCGCCCGTTCTTTCGCACCGATTCATGAACGCAATAACATCAATCTTGGACAATTGATGGGGGATTTAGAACAACTCACGCGCCTACAGCACGGAGAAGTGTTACCCTTAGCTGAGTTCACCTCCAATCATGATTCAATATCTGCGTCCATTCTTGAATCTGGAGGGCTTATCCCCTTCACTACCAGATTAAAGGGCGGCGAGGTCAAAGTTCCTCCAATCATACGGCCAGACGGGCCAATGACCATGTTCGAACGACTGATTGACAGGAAACGCGTTGGGGGAAGCGGGCAGATACAACCTGGCGATTCATTGATCGCTCACGTGGATTCAGGGTACTCGCATGAATTCACATCTGCCCAAGTTCATGCTTTCTTGAAACAAGCTCACGGCGACAACTATGAGGTGATGAATCCGAATAAATTCGCAGTGTTTGAAGACCACCTGCTCTATGCCTCATTCAACCCTAGATTCTTACCTCTTCAACATAAAGTTCAGGAGTTACGCGATCTGCAGAGTGAATTTCAGAAACACACTGGAGTGCGGGATTATTCGGCGGTGAATGGTGTCTCTCCAGGAATCTGCCACCAAGTGGCAAGAGAGGAATTCATCGATATTGGTGATTTCGTACAGGCAACGGACAGTCACACGTGCATGGGGGGGTCATCGAATGCGTTAGCTTTTGGCGTTGGGGCAACAGAATATGCTGCATTGATTGAAGGCGGACTCACATTTGTCAGCGTACCTGAATCGATTCGTTTCGAGCTCACCGGCGTGCTTCCCTCAAATGTCACTGCCAAGGACGTGATGTTGTACATCCTTGCTAACCATGCGAAGAATGAAGATACATTGGATCGAGCAATGGAGTTTGGAGGACCTGGGTTATCTTCGATTTCAATGGATGAACGTGCGACGTTGTGTAATATGGCAACAGAGTGTTCGGCGAAAACAGGGATATGTGAGGCGGATGATGTTACCGTCGCATGGTTAAACGAGAGGCGGGGTGGCGATGTCAATCTAGATGATGCGGTGTTTCCAGATCCTGATGCTGTCTATTCAGGAGGAGTACATATCATCGATCTGAATGCTATTGAACCAATGGTTGCAACACCGGGCAATCCAGAACGAGGCATTCCTTCAGATCCCACTAATGGTATGCTGATATCAGATCTTGGAGATATTGACATTGGTATCGCCTATGGGGGGTCATGTACTGCTGGAAAGATCGAAGATATTCGATTATATGCAGAGGTATGCCAGACCGCCAATCTTGCCGGATGGAAGGTTGCCGAAGGGGTGGAGTTCTTCATTCAGTTCGGGTCAGTGGAAGTGAGAAACCACGCGATTGAGGAGGGTTGGGTTGATCTATTCGAGACGATTGGAGCGAAAATCATCGAACCGGGATGTGGGGCATGTATTGGGGCTGGACCGGGTATTTCAATCGAGTCTGAACAAGTGACTGTGTCTGCTATCAATCGAAATTATTCTGGCCGTTCGGGACCTGGTTCCCTCTACCTCGCCAGTCCATTGACTGTGGCTGCTTCTGCCTTCACAGGTAAGATTACTGCCTACGAGCCGAATATGTTCGCCCCCATTTGACCATACGCTCAAGGACTGTGAGTGTCGACCAGAGAGCAGCGTGAGTATCGAGTTTAATGATGACGTTGCCACAAGGCCAACTGCACGACAACTAGCTGCACAGCAAAAACAGATCTCCATAGGGGAGTTCTTTGAGAAGAACAAACACTTTCTTGGATTCGATACACCCCAAAGGGCAATCATCACTGCAGTAAAGGAAGGGGTCGACAACTCACTTGATGCATGTGAAGAAGCTGGTATTTTACCTGTGATTGAAATCGAGATACGACGCGTCGAAGGTGATGCTGATGTCCTTGAGATGATAATACGTGACAAAGGGCCAGGAATTCCGCGCGCTTCGATTGCAAATGTTTTCGGAAAACTCCTGTTCGGAAGTAGATTTCACGCTGTCCGGCAAAGCAGAGGGCAGCAAGGAATAGGCATTACAGGAGTGGTTATGTATAGCCAGCTCAGTACTGGAAGGACTGTCGAGGTTACAACCAAAATCGCCGAGGAAGAGACTGCATTGAGAACTCGAATAAGTCTTGACACAAAGAAGAATAAAGCTATCAAACACGAAGAAGAACGATTCATCTGGTTTGAGGATGGTTTTCAGCCAGTCGAACACGGTGTTCAGATTCACGCCCACATGCGAGCCAAATACATACGTGGGAAAAAATCAGTTGAAAATTATCTTCGTATGACTTCGATTGTTAATCCCCATGCTGATATCAAATTGATTGATCCAGACGGTGTCGTCCACCATTGGCCAGCAGTAACCGACAAATTACCACGAGCAACGCGTGAAATCAAGCCCCATCCAGATGGAATGGAAATAGGTATGCTGATGAGAATGGCACATGATAGTACACAGCCTCAACTCAAGGGATTTCTACGCAGGGATTTTAGTGGGGTCTCTATGCGTGCTGCTGAACGGGTATGTGATGGTGCAGAAGTAAAGCGTACAATGCCACCAAAAAAACTGAGTCTTGATCAAGCGCGGGGAATCATTACTGCTTTGAAAAAAGAAAAACTTTCTCCACCAAGTACTGATTGTCTTTCTCCGATTGAAGGAATTCTGATCAAGAAAGGCTTGGCCAAGGCCATAGATTCTCAGTATGCAGTTACTTTGACTCGCAACCCAGAGGTTGCCTCTGGTGCACCTTTCCAAATAGAAGTGGGGTTAGTGTTCGGTGGTGACCTTCCAGGTGATGGACAAGTTCAGATTCTGCGCTTTGCAAATAGAGTCCCACTCCTCTACCAGCAAGGGGGATGTATGCTCACAAAAGCGCTAGAATCTGTTGATTGGCGGCAATATGGCCTTGAGCAACGAGGTGGGAAGGGGATTCCACACGGTCCTGCTGCCGTACTTCTACACCTCGCCTCAACGAATGTCCAATTCACGTCAGAAGCAAAAGAAGCCGTAGCGGATAATGAGGTCATTCATGCTGAAGTGCGCAAGGCACTCTTAGAATTAGGACGTGGTTTGCGTTCACATTTGAAAAAGAAGGAAAGAGGTGCCAAATCAAAAGAGAAATTCGAATTGGTTCGAGAGATATTACCTGAAATTGCTGAGCGCAGTGCACGTATTGTAGGAAAATCAACACCTGATCTTGGCCCCGTGATTACGAGCATCATGAAGTCGATTTTCTGTGAAGTGAGACTTGAAAGCGCCACACAAAAACAGAGTAATAATGGAGTTCTTGAATTACATTTTCTTAATTATACAGACCGCCCACGTTCATTCGAAGTCTTTGCTAGACTTGACACGGTAGAACCCGACGACATCATCTCAGAGACATATGATGGTGAATGGGAGTTAGAAGGGCTTCGGAAGTGGAAGATTCCCGGCATTCAAAGTGGAGGTGAATTGATCCTATCAATCGTACTCGCACATACTGAGGGAATGAGGACAAGTGATTTGGATATCTTTGTGCGGAGTTCTGTCGAAATCATCGGTACTGAAACTATGGATGAAGAGATGTTACAGCAACTCAAATCTGAAACTCAGGAGTTTATTTCGGGTGGTGAAGAAGAGTGAGTGATGAAAGAAGTGGAGAGGCAACGATGGCTGCTTTGAAAGATGTGGCAATGGAGATGTATGAACGTATGGAACAGGGTGAAGCTCCTACAATGACACTCCCTGTTCGGACAAAATCAAACATCGGATTCGATGAAAAGACAAGCGTCTACACATACAAGGATAAGAAAACTATCAGGAAAGGTGCTGAACTCGGTTCAGCTAAGCGTCTTCTCAAAGCATTGCATGTGATTGAATTCATAGAAGACATGATTCAGCAAGGAAAGACATCAACATTGAGAGAGATGTACTACATCTCTGAAGGATGGGGGCACGGTAAATTCGGAAATCAATCTGATTCTGATAATCTAGCAGAGGATCTTGAGATTGTAAGTAAGAAATTACGTGAAGATTTCAGATTGAGGCCTGAAGAGGACGGGAGTAGAATGATCGGGGATATCCAGATCGAAGAATTGAACCGAAGAGGAGAATGGATGCAGATAAATTGCCGGAATGATGTTGGTGATTCTGGATACGGGATTCCATTCAATGTTGATGACCATAAATTACGGCTCGTAGAACACAATGTGAAATTCATTCTTGCTATTGAGACAGGAGGTATGTTTGATCGATTGATTGAGAATGGTTTTGATGAGGAGCATGATGCACTCTTGATTCATACTAAAGGACAGCCAGCTAGATCTACGCGCCGCATTATCAAACGCATGGAAATGGAGTGGGGAGTGCCCGTCCTCGTCTTTGCTGACTGTGACCCATACTCATTTCGGATTTTTGCATCTATAGCATATGGTGCTATCAAAACAGCACATATCAGTCATTATCTTGCAACTCCAAGTGCCCAATATCTTGGCATCACAAAGAATGATATATTGAATCATGATTTGCCAACAGACGATTTGACTCCTGAAGATAGAAAACAACTCAACGCTGAACTAAGCGATCCAAGATTTGCTGACGGTGAATGGCAAGAAGAAATCAAACTGATGCTTGAATTTGGTAAGAAGGCTGAACAACAGTCCTTAGCAAAATATGGATTGGATTTCGTTACGGAAACCTACTTGCCCGAGAAACTCGCAGAGTTTGGATTGATGTAATCAATACATCTTTTCAAATAAAAAAACAAACGATGCGACGGTTCAAAATGGGAAGATGGGTGGTGCGTCCATGCAACCAGTGCAGCGGTCTCCAAGATTGCGCGTTGGTTGGTGGATTATCATTGCCAGTATTGCTGCATTGATTCTTGCAATGGTGCTTTATGCCACAAGAATTGATCGTGAGACTTTGGGGGGGACCCCCCCTCCCGATCGAAATTTAGCCACTCTCCAGGGAGAGAATAGTACTGTCATTCACCTTTCTGCAGGTATGACCATCTCATCTTTTGTTGAAACGACAGTTGATGACCCTGAAGTCAGCATTATCTCACCGAGTGGAAAAAGAATTGCTACTGTGCAAGAATATGTTCCTGATTTATTCAATAAATCGACACTTAAACAATTTCGATTGACTTCTTCATGGTATATTGCCGAGGAAGGAGAATATACACTCATTTCCAACAAGAGTGGTGGACAAGTATGGTTCGTCGATCTTGCACCAATCATCGAAGAACAAGGAAATGCACGTGACAGTACAATGTTCAGCGCATGTTGTCTCAGTTTGTGCCTCATGCCCATTGGAGTAATCGTTCTCCTCGTATCTGGAGGAAAATCTAGCGGGAGAAACAGTGGTACAACACAAATGATGATGCAGACTGATGATGGAAGATTGATTCCAGTAGTAATGCAAGAACAACCTCATCAGCAAGTCCAGATGGGTGTTGCATTACCAACAACAAATGATGTTTATGCTGCTTACCATGGCCATGCAAAATCAGATCCAATCGCTTCAGATCCTGATACACACTCTGCTATTCGGACAACGGATGTTCCAGACCCTTTCATCGGAGATAACACAGCACCAAATGATGTGAAGAGTGTTCCAGATGTACAGATTGTGGCAAGTACTGAGCCAATCAAAGTACAAGTTCGTCAACAGGTCGATATCAAAGAGACAGCGACACAAAATGCTACAGAAAAGGACGAGGAAGAAAAGAAAGGTGCTTGGAAGGCGTGGGATGAAGGATGACGTGGCAGGGTTTTTGATAGTCACATACTGTTGACCATCGAGTTATGAGCGAACGGGACGAGAGCCGGGCCCTCGGCGTGCTCGATAATAAGGTGAGGCGGCAGATTCTCAAACATCTGGTGAGAGAGCCACATTATCCTCTCCAACTTGCACAGTTATTAGATGTCTCACAACAGGCTATTGTCAAACATCT
>CAZMJD010000031.1:0-1352 GCA_964566385.1 uncultured Candidatus Poseidoniales archaeon
CACCGGGGCCACCGGGGCCACCGGGACCGCCGGGACCGCCGGGACCTGGACCGCCGGGACCGGGACCGCCGGGACCGGGACCGCCAGGACCTGGACCACTAGGGGCTGAAGCGGCGGGAGATTCATCCCATTCCTCATCCCATTCTTCCTCATCCCAGGACGATGACCCATCCAAAGAAAGACGGAGGCCAAGAGTATGGCAAGCGCGTTCTAGGCACGCAATATTATTCCACGCATCAATGATGGTTGGACCAATGGATAAGATGCCCTGTCCTCGAAGAGAAACAATTCTGTTTCCTGTCTCTGAAAGTCCAGCTCGAATCGCACGATGG
Source organism: uncultured Candidatus Poseidoniales archaeon (assembly GCA_964566385.1). Classification (GTDB taxonomy): domain Archaea; phylum Thermoplasmatota; class Poseidoniia; order Poseidoniales; family CAYMED01; genus CAYMED01. The sequence continues at coordinate 333 of CAZMJD010000031.1, forward strand.
TCCTCGGATGGGTCATCACTCATATCGATGATAGGGATAACTGAGAAACCCATCCTATCTCCGAAGTGACCAATATCTATCTCATCAATTGTGTCATCGATAGAGAAGGCTTCACTCCAAAGTCCGTAGCCATGAATGACTGCTGCCCGGGCACCGAATTCTACAACTGCAACTTCCATGCAGATCTGATGTAAATCCCAATCTTCCGTCATATTTTCGGGTGGTGTTTGACCCAATCTAGTTGATACAATATCAAGATCACTCAGGGCAGACATGGAAGCACCTGCTCGATTCGCATGGATGATTCCAGGAGTTCCTTCATTCAGCACTGACATACTGCCAACGGATGCATAAAAATGACCTTCATGACTCATCTGTCGAGCTGCCCAGCAGTAATGGGCCAATTCATGGGATGACATCACAAATTCATCGGCTACGATAGGGGGGAGGGAGGGGGTTTGGAGCTGTTGGTTCTCAGCCTCAGTTGCAACAACCTGTTGTTGGAGATGGTGGAGATCAACTGAACCAGATGTGGGGTGAATGGCAAGGGTGGGTTCATCAGAAGATGGAGTTACCGTAACGGGCTGAATAAGCTGTTCGGGAGATGTTGGAAGTGTTCGAATATCACTTTCAGGAGAGGGTGATTCATCCGCTAAGGACAGTGAAGGTGGATCCGTAGTCTCCACAGGAGACTGAGGGGCTGAATCTTCCGACGGAGTCTGTGTAACATTTTCCTCATCTTCCGCACTCATGAACGCATCATGGAGGAGGTCGTCAGTTGTGGTCTTATCAGTAGGTATAGGAGAGCTGGATTTGTCCTCCTCAACCGTCTCTTCCTCTGCCATCAGCGACACGCCCTGTCATCCGACAGAGGGTATCATGCTTTATCTTCATCGTGGTGAAGGTGAATGAGGGAAAGTGCTGATTAAATAGACACTCCATCTCGCCATGTCGCCAGCCCGCGTAGTGTAGTGGCCTATCATGCAGCCCTGTCGAGGCTGCGACCCGGGTTCAAATCCC
>CAZMJD010000031.1:1362-6274 GCA_964566385.1 uncultured Candidatus Poseidoniales archaeon
AGCTTCGACCATGTAAACGGACTCACTCGAAGAATATGACCGGGTTTCCCTACAAACTACTTTCTCACACTGCAGATCCGTTTTCAGAGTGATTGAAAGCAATTCAGCAGACTCGGAAGGGGCGTGAATCCAGCCGATCAATAATGCGGCGGGACAGAGAAGGGGGAGGGGATCACGAAATGCATCTAGACCGGATCTGGGAAGATTACAACAAATGACGTCTATGGTTCCTTGACGTTCTTGGATGGAGGCGATATCCTTCGCTCGGCCTTTGATAATCTCGATGGGAGTAGTTGGGTTTGATGGCATATTGAGACGGGCGAGGGTGATTGCTGCTGGATTGATGTCAATCCCCAAAAGAGAGGAATGAGGGACGCGGTGATGGATGATAGAGCGAAGCATTGGACCTACTCCGCAATATGGATCAGCAATGCGAAGGGGGCGGCCAGCCTCTGATGCAAATTCATGAAGGCGATTGATGAATTCTCGACGTTGGCCTTCAAGTCGTGGGTTGTAATATGCGGTGGCGGGATCGACAGTAAGGGTGACGCCATCTGTACGGACTTCCGTTCGCGTCGAGAATATATTTTCTTGGTCATCAGCGGTGATGTCGGGGGAGGAGTGGATGAGTCTGTTCTTATCCCGGGCAATGAGGGGGATCAAATGTCGCTGACGATAAGGGCCTACCACACCAAGGTCAACGAACACCGCCCGAAGCTTCTTTTTTCGTTCAAGAAGGAGTTTGGCTGCTTCCATAAAGTGGGTTGTATCACCCGATTCTATGCGTTCCCTCTGCTCTGAACCAAGGCGCAAGAGGACGATGTCCCCTAGGATATCATGCGGAGGGAATGGAGCAGGGGGTGAATCATTTTCAGCGAGGAAACGAGTGTAGGATTCTGTAAGGGAGTCTGCGGGAATGGTGGTGGCATATTGACTCTCAGCAATCGTCCATTCAAACATCTGTGAAATCTCAGTGATTGCCGGGGCTTCATCAGATAGAGGAATCCCATTTTGTTCTCCTATCGATTGAATCGGAGCCCCGTGGCGCGTCCAACCCTTTTGTTTGAGGATAAGATACGTTGATTGGGTATGAAGGGGTTCAACGAGGGCGTGGCGGCAAAGCATCTTGATGTTGGTGCTTCAAGGATAGAACATGAAGGGTTCGGGCCGCCTTGTGATGATTGGATTGGGGCCGGGACCACCCGAATATCTGACTCAAAAGGCCATGGAGGAAGCAAGAAAGGCCGACCTCAGGGTTGTTGATGCATATACCTCGGTCCTTCTTGGAGAAGGATTGGAGAAGGTGATCGGGCCATTTGAGTGGGTTCAAAGACCCTATCTCGAAATCCCAGACAAATGGCTTCAGGCACACCGCGGTAAAACAGTAGCAGTGTTAGTCCCAGGCGACCCTATGATTTCAACCACGCACGTCACGCTCATGCTTGATGCAAAGAAGATGGATTTTGAAGTGGAGGTCATTCATGGAATCAGTATCTTTGATCTGATTGGAGGGATTGGGTTGCAGTCCACTCGATTCGGGAGAATCGTTAGCTTGGTCTATCCATATGCAGGCCATGTAGTGGCCTCACCCCTTGAGCTCATTGCATTCAATCTATGGCAGGATCTGCATACTCTTGTGCTATTGGATCTCGACCCTTCCGGAGAAGGAGTCACTGAACCTGAGCCAATGACACCGGCGATTGCCCACGATGTTCTGCTACAAGCTCAGGCAGTACTCAGAGATGAAGTCAAAAAGAAAGAAGGGGATGACTATCATTCTGTGAAATCAAGCGTGGTGGAGAGATTCACAGATGTGGAAATTCCTGAGATGAAAGTGGTACTATGCTCCGATCTCGGAGGATCTGAACAACGAATTGAGGTGGGAATAGTAGGTGATCTAATGTATGCTCAACCGGGAACGATTCATGCGCTGGTGATTCCTTCAAACCTGCATGATATTGAACTGCAAGCGTGGTCATCTCACCCTCCGATTCGATATCGATGATGTATCCGATGGTATCAAGCGAGGGTGGCCCCCCCTGACATCGTGGCAGTCAAACTCCCGGGCGACAAGCGTCAAAAGATTCGATTGCGCAACACGAAGACTGCATCGGGAGAGGTGAAGAAACGATTGAAGCGCAACCTCACTGCATTGATGGAAGAACCAAGGAAAACATTGCCCATCGAGGAATTCTCACTAGAGGAAAGGAAGAAAGGGATTCTCCGAAAGACAATGGTACGGATTGAAGAGGTCATTAGTAGAAGGAATGATCGGAAATGGTTACTGAAACGTGTGAATTCTCGGAGATATAAGGGGGCTCCTGCTGCATATATCTCTGGATTTTTGGCAGCACTTGGAGAAGATTTTGATACAGTGATGACATTCTCCCTCGAGCCCTTTGGAAGAGCTTCATTCGTTCGGAGAGGAGATGGAGACGCTAGTAAAATGGCAGCACTTCAGAATCATGACCATCCCGCATTGAGACTTCTATTATGGGAAGACCTGTCGCGTTCCGGGGCATGGTTCTTCTCAACTAAAGATGGTGTGATATGTACTGGTCAAAAGTCAGAACCTCCCGAAGGATGGTTAGAGGGCGTTCTTGGTCACAAAAGCATACCTTTCACACAAAGCGATGGTGGAGTGTGGAGGTACAAGACCCTCGGGGGGAAGAATAGTCCGTTGTTGACACTCGAAGTTTCAGGACAGACCATTGAAGTCAATACTGAACAATTAGGGAAACTCGACAAACCATTGATTCATCTTATGGCAAGAAGAATGCTGCCTCCACGAGTTGGGTCCATATGCACGGTAAATGCAACATGGAAACCTACTGGATGGGGGAAGGAAGATCTGCCAGAAGAGGCTCTCGAAGCGATTGAAGAGGTATGTGATGCATGGTTGGATCTCAGACTAGGGGAGAATGAACTTGGAACGCGTATCAGGGCGGCTGTGCTCGATAACATCGACAAGGGCTTCCTTGTGGGAGAAAGGTGGGTGGGGGACAAGGACGAATTTCTAACCCTCTTACAAGGCAATGAACTGGAAATAGAACTCCTTGGTGCTGTTCTGGATGATTTTGGTAAAGGATGGTCCGTGGAAGGCGATGGTCAACGAAGTGAGGCGGCAGGGGACGTCATACGGATTCGTACTTCAACCTGCCATGGATTGTTGAAAGGGTTATGGAAAGATATCGACCCAATCGCACTGGTCAACTGTTTTGGGGTGAGTAAAGAACTAGCTGAGCAGACCTGGTTGAAACATATTGAAGGAAGAGATGGGACAGGGGCCTTGCTTCGAAGGATGAAAGAACAACATGAGAGTATGATGTTAGAGGAAAGATTCTCTGGAGGAGGTGCCAATGAAGCGGCCAATGTCATGCGTAACTTGATTCTCACAACGATCTCTGAAGGAATGACTGCATCTATTGGACTTGCACGAAAGCGATCGGGGGGGATGCGAACATCGGCCATAGGTTGGGCGTGGTTGAATGTCATTGGAAGGACAAAAGGGCAAGAGTGGGGGTTTGAGGAAGATGCAAGACGATTAGGCGAGGCTTGGGTCGATGATGTTCAAGGAATATGGGAATCTAGTGAACGATTGAATGAAAATGACGGGGATGAACAACGAAAAACATTCAATGATGCGATGGAAAGATTCTGTGAACTCGTTGGTCAAGTTGATTGAGGGCTACGCGTTGCTCCTGGGGGGCGGAAGGCTTCACATATCGAAGCGTTGGTTTCGATATATGGGCCGCCAATGAGATCTATGCAATACGGCACGGCTGGAAAAATCTCATCGATGGTTTCCCTAATAGCACGAGGTCGGCCGGGGAGATTGATGATCAATGAAGAGGATCTGATGCCAGACATCTGTCGTGAAAGAACTGCTGTCGGAACATGACGTAAGGAAATCCGGCGCATCTGTTCGGAAAAACCTGGTAACATACGCGAACATACCGCCATCGTTGCTTCTGGAGTGACATCACGTGGCGTGGGGCCAGTTCCACCAGTTGTCACAACAAGGCTGCAGCCCTCAAAATCTACAAGATTGATCAGAGAGGATTCAATCAGGTGTTGTTCATCCGGGACAAGACAACGGATGGCTGTCCAAGGGGAATGAATTGCTTCTGAGAAAAATTCTAGGATTGCTGGGCCGCTCTGATCCTCATATTCGCCAGATGATGCTCTATCTGAAGCTGTCAAAATGCCGATGGTGATGGTGTCACCAACGCCATCGGCAGCGCCACCATGATGTTGACTAATGATCACAATGGGGCCTCTCGCTTGGACATCTTGAGGGTGACGCAAGAAGAGAAGGGTCATAGATGAACGGGGACTGACAGGAGAAGATATGCTCCAGAGAAATAAGGGGGGGGCCACCGGCGTCTTGCTCGTGGTCATAAGCATGTTGAGCATGACCATACCTGCCTCTGCCATCTTACTGGAGAAAGGAGAGGGACGTGATGCTGGAGAATGTGTAGCCACCTTATGCATTTCAGAGGTCATGCCGAATCCGGATGGAACGGATAGTGACCCCTGGCCAGCAGGTGAATGGGTCGAACTCATCGCCATGGGGAATGTGAGTGACCTTTCTGGATGGAAATTGATCGATAGTAGCGGGAGGAGTGCTGATATCGACGGACATGTCTTCACTGACACAAATGGCAGTGTTGAAAATATCCTCGCAATAGAACAGGGAGGAGTGGTTCTTTTCTCAGCCTCTAGCGTATCTTCGTGGAGTATGAAGAATACAAATGGAGGTATTTTTCTGCGCGATCCGGATGGTCATGATGTAGATGGGGCAAACTGGGTCACTCAACAATCAGGAATTTCAATCACCAGAATGAATACGACTTCTGGACCTTGGGCTGAATCAACTGTTCCAACTCCTGGATTGAATGGGGGGAGATTT
>CAZMJD010000031.1:6284-11451 GCA_964566385.1 uncultured Candidatus Poseidoniales archaeon
ACAGTATGCATCAATGAAGTGATGATCGATCCGGAAGGAAGTGATGGAAGGGAGTGGCCGGACGGCGAATGGATCGAGTTGAAGAGGATGGGGGAGGGAAGTGTGGATTGGAATGAATGGAGGATCCTTCACAAAGGAGTATCTCACAATCTAGAGGAGATGATTGTTACGAACCTGTCGAATGATAGTGTTGTATTACTTGATTGGGGGGGGAATGACAATACTTCTGCACTGACAAATACGCAGGATATGCTCGCTCTATTGAACATACATATGGATGCTATTCACATTCTTCAATGGGATGGAGTTGTGGAAGGTGAAAGCATGATCTATGGGGAGGGGGGATGGAGTATGGGGCCTGTACCCACACCTGGCATCATTGATCTGGAACCTAATGATGTGGGGAGAAATAGCAAGATATTCTTCTCACGGTTGATGCCAGGACAATCGGCGGGAATTTCGGGCGAATGGTGGGAAATCGAAAGTAGGGAGGAGGAGGAGATCCAACTCTTTGGATGGAAATTGAGATTTACACGGCCAAGTGGTGGAGTAGAAGAGGGAGTCATTAGCATCGGCATAATGATGGAAGGAGGAGAACGACTTGCATTTGGAACCAACCCAAGTGAATTATTGATCAAGGGAGGTCCTGATTCAATCAACCTTGATCAAGTGATGAAATCGGCGCCGGCGCTGACAGATAGTGGGGGTATGCTTGAGTTATTCGACCCCCAAGGGCGATTGATTGATGTTGTCGCATATGGAGATGTTTCAGCATCTTCAGATGGATGGGTTGGGGAACCCGTACCCATCCCTTCCACTTCGACTCAAGGTCTGATCTGGCTACGTGGGGATGGATGTCAAAATGCGATTGATACGAATTCATCAACCGATTGGATGTTGGAGTGGAGGAAGTTAGGTGGATCCTTCTTCTGTGAACCGATTCAGATTGAGGGAGGAGTTGATGTCACGCCAATGATTTCACCTGGACCTGAAGCTCTCGTACAACTCATTGAATGGCTCGATGGGGCAACTACATCCATTGATGTACAGATGTATGAATTGATGGGCGTACACATTGCACAGGCATTGCTGAGGGCGGAGCTTCGTGGAGTGGATGTCACGCTTCTGCTTGAAGATAGTCCATTAGATGAGACGGTTGACCTGGAAATGATGCATGGTTATGCACAATTACTTTCCGAATCTGGGGTGGACGTACGGCTCATAGGTTCTGATGATGAAATTAATGCTCAATCTCCTTATCGTTATCTTCATGCAAAAATTGCAGTTCGTGATGGGTCTAGTATCTGGATAGGGTCAGGTAATTGGAAAGATTCGTCCTTTCCTATTGGTGATGCGCAGGGGAATCGAGAGAGGGGGGTTTTTGTTCACCACACACAATTCGCCACTGAGGTACTGGAGCGGATGAAATACGATGCAAACATCTCTTTACCACATGTCAGAAAATGGAGCGAATATGATGGTTCATTCAAGGTAATGGATGAATGGGTCATGCCTAATGCGGATCCTTTGCCCTCAGAACAAAGTGTGTCTCTTCCACCTACCATTCAAGTAGAAAGCGCGAAGTTACTCACATGCCCAGATGAATGTGTTGACGGCATTGTGAAATTAATTGAAGAAGCTGAGCACTCACTCGATATTTCAGTTCAGGGATTGAGTCTGAAGTGGGAGAGTGAATGGGGGGTTAACCCAATCATTGAAGCGATTGAACTAGCTGCTGAGAAAGGAGTGAAGGTCCGTCTATTACACAATGGATACTACATGAATGATGATGTTAGGGCAGTCATCCAGCGATTTAATATCGAATGGAATGAGACACTTGGTCATGATACATCTGCAATCCTAATGAATGTTGATCCCTCTATTCAAAAATTACATGATAAGACCTTGTTGATTGATAATGAGGTTACTGTCCTTGGCTCACTGAACTTTGCGCCATCGGCTTTCTTGCGCAACAGAGAACACATGATCGTATTGAATTCTAATGCGTTGACTGAATGGTTCGGAACAACATTCGAAGAAGATTGGTTCCGTTTTGATAATCTTACAGATACTGATGGTGATGGGCTAACTGACGGATGGGAGGAGAGGAATGGGTTCAATCGATTCAGGAAAAATAGCACTGAAGGGCCTGATCAAGAAAGTGACCAGGATGGAGATGGGTTAGACGCCATGGATGAACAGCGATGGGGAGGAGACCCATACAATGCTGATACGGATGGAGATTGTATCCGTGATGATGTAGAAGTGATGTGGGCCTTCAGGGAAGGGGTACAGGCCAAGTTAGCCGTCAGTACCGTCGATGCTGACTTTGATGGCATATTGGATAATGCAACCGTCACATGTGATGGAAAATTGATTATTGAACAAAAAAGAGACGATAATGGAAATGAAACAAAGGAAAATGTAAGTCTTGAGAATATCACGGATTTTGAAGCTGTTGACGAGGGTGAAGAAGTGATTGGAATCAGCATACTACTGATAGGGGGGGCGATGTTCTTGCTCCTCATCGTAGCTATTGGTGCGAGTCTGATCAGAGGGTCTAAGGAAGAATGAGTTCATTATTCCCATTCATTCATTTTCATACAGACCCGAAAACGCGGCTCTAACTTTAGCTACCTTAGGAGAAACCACCGCAACACAGTATGGTTGCTGAGGATGAAGGGCGAAATAATTGTCATGCTCTGACTCGGCGGGCCAGAATTTTTGCAACGGTTCAACTGTAGTTGTAAGGGGATCACCCCACAATGTTTCTGCGTCTTCCATGCATCTCAAAACAACGTTTTTGTCAGTTTCTTCAGTTGTGAAAATGCATGAACGATATTGTGGGCCAATATCATTTCCTTGACGATTTAGTTGAGTTGGGTTATGGGCTGCGAAGAACATCTGGAGGATAGTATGTAGATCGATACGAGTATCATCATATTCAACAAGAACGACTTCTGCGTGACCTGTGTTTTTACCACATACCTCCTGATATGTTGGAGATTCAGTATGACCCCCAGAATAACCTGATTTAGCGGAGATGACTCCCTGTGCTCCAGAAAATACTGCTTCAATACACCAAAAGCAACCCCCACCTAGAATGATACGTTTGGCCATACCCATATTGAAGAGACTGAGCACTTAGCAATTGCACTGATTAGGAGACTAAATCATTGAAACACACCATTAATTGGATATATTCCATCTACTCGGCAAAATATGGGTGAGGGGGTTTTGTTCGATTCCAGTGATGGGGAGACACCCATCTCTATCGAGATTCTTCCCCCTAACAGGGGATTGGGGTTAGATGGAATTCATGAGTTCTTCACAGGATTAGAAGGATGGATGCCTGCATTCGTCAGTGTTACTTATCACCAATCCCATAAAATCGATGTTGTCGATGGAGATGGGAGAAATAACAAAATTTGGAATCGGAAAAAGCCAGGGACTCTTGGCGTGTGTGCGATGTTGAAATTCAAGTATGGAGTGACGGTTGTCCCTCACTTGATTTGTGGGGGATTCTCACGATTTGAATCTGAAGATTTTCTTGTTGATCTAGACTATCTTGGCCTAGAGCATATATTGGCATTAAGGGGAGATCCGAAGAAAGGCGATGAGAGATTCTCCCCACATCCAGAGGGAAATGCATACGCATCTGAATTAGTAGAGCAGATCACATCACTGAATAATGGAAAATACCTTGAAGGCGTGCAGGAGGCAAGGCCTACGAATTTCAGGATTGGAGTCGCTGGCTATCCTGAGATGCATCGCGAAGCTGCCAGCCGTCAGATAGACCTTGAGAATCTCAAACGCAAGGTCGATGCCGGTGCATCTTTCATCATAACTCAGATGTTCTTTGACAACAACGTCTTCTTCCAATTTGAGAAAGACTGTCGTAATATAGGGATTGATGTACCTATTATTCCTGGAATAAAAGTCATCACTTCAAAGAAACAGATTGAAATTCTACCCGAAATGTTCCATACGGCGATTCCAGATGACCTTGGAGAGAGAGTTTTGAGATGTTATGACAGGGAGCAGGTCATTGAGTTAGGAGTGGAACACGCCATCAATCAGTCGAATGAACTTCGTGAATATGGAGTGCCTTGTTTACATTTTTTCACAATGAATGATCTTGTCACATTTTCTAAGGTTCTGAATGCTCTGAGGAGTTGATCAACTGATATCCAGGGGGCAGGATCTCAGAAATGCTCTGAAAGAGAGGATTTTGATCATTGATGGCGCTATGGGGACAATGATTCAGACATATGGTCTTGGTGAGGGGGAATTCAGGGGCGAACGCTTCACTGACCATTCTATCGATTTGGAGGGAAATAATGAGGTCTTGAATCTGACATACCCTGACATCCTCTTAGAGATACACAAGTCATATCTTGCTGCTGGGAGCGATATAATTGAAACAAATACATTTAGCGCAACAAGGGTAGCACAAGAAGAGTATGGATTGAGTGATTCTGCTAGAGAAATGAATCTGCAAGCTGCGCGTATCGCGAGGCAAGCTGCTGACGAGATGACGCAGAAGGATGGAAGGATACGATTCGTTGCTGGAGCTGTTGGGCCTACAAATCGAACTTTATCTTCCTCAGAAGATGTGGATGATCCATCTTCGAGAACAATAACATTTGACGCAATAAGGGACTCATATTTCGAACAGGTTCTTGCACTCATTGAAGGTGGAGTCGACCTGATACTCATTGAAACCATCTTTGATGTGCTGAACGCAAAGGCTGCGATTGTTGCCACACTTGACGCGTTCACAGAGAGTGAGGTTGAGCTCCCCATTATTCTCTCTGTCACTTATATTCAAGAAGGAAGCGAGCGGACTGTATTCGGACAAACCATTGATGCATTCTGGACAACGATTGCGCACGCTAGACCATTGTCTGTTGGAATCAATTGTGGATTGGGGGCACGGGCTGTGCTTGGAAATCTCAAGGAACTAGCGCGGATGGCAGACACTTACATCCATTGTTATCCTAATGCTGGACTTCCTAACCCACTCAGCCCCACTGGATTCGATGAAACACCTGACATAACCTCCAGCCAGATTTACGAAATGGCAGAAATGGGGTTGGTAAATATCGTTGGAGGATGTTGTGGGACCACTCCTGAACATATCCGGGCTATTGCCGAAATCGTCCGC
>CAZMJD010000032.1:0-11117 GCA_964566385.1 uncultured Candidatus Poseidoniales archaeon
TGCTGGTCGAACGTTATGGGCAGGATTCGTAGCGACGGTCATAGCCGGTCTGCTCATTGCGGCTCTGTGGGCTTTTGGAATGACCGAGAGTTCTAGCTCAGATAGCGTTCTGGTGATGGCGATCCTACTGGCAATCCTCTTAGCGGGACCTGCTTGGTTGGCAGGATTCAGCCTTCCAGTGCTGGCTTGGGTGAGTTCAGTCACTCATCGACTCAGAATCGTGCTCGCCCAACGAGAAGTTGCGATGATGCTCGTATTGGGAATGCTGTCAACGCTGCCCGCCATCATCATCAACACTGGATTTCCGATCCTGATTTCAGGCTTGATCACAGTTAACGAAACTATTCTTGAGGTGCTGACCGCAGTGATCTCAGCACCCATCGGAGAGGAATTGTTCAAGGGATTCGCCGTGTGGACTCAGCGCAAACGCCTACGGTCGCATACACATGCATTCCTCGTCGGCTTTCTGATAGGATTGGGTTTCGCCATCCTTGAGAATCTGCAATATGTTCTCATCTCGATGGGAGGGGGGCCGCTCACCTTCTCGTTCACGACGCTCATCCGTGGCATTGGTTCGATTCCAGGACATGGGCTATGGACAGGAATGACAGCTCTTGGCATCGCACATACTCGATTCAGCCATGATGTCTCAACCCCTCAGGATACAGAGAATGACTCACCAGAATGGGTCCTATTCGATGAGCGCACCGGAGAACAGATCAACGCACAGTCCTTCATGCTCAAGGAGATTGAACCGTTGAATGTGGATAAAATACCGAACTGGTGGCCAAAGAGCATGGCCCACGGCATCGTTCTGGCAATGCTCGGACATGCCTTCTGGAATGGTTCTGCTTCTCTTCCACTGCTGTTACCAGCAGGCGTGGATGTTGTGGCTTCACTCCTGATCTCTATCTGTCTTGTCTCAATCGTGCTCACTATCGGTCGAAGTATCCTCAATGTCTTATCAGGGAACGGTCACGCCGAAAGCGTGGAGGGCAAGCCATGGCAGGCGTCCAGATCACTCTGAGCGGTTCCAATGAGGTCCTCTTTGGCCTCGCCATCGTCGTAGGCCTCCTTGCTATCGCAGGTCCTACAAAGATTCTGGATATTCCTGGCCTTCTGGCTGCTGCCGTTCTAGGTATCATCGTCGGAGTATTGGGGCATTGGACATACCTGTTGCTGTTGCTCTCATTCCTTGTATCAGGTCATTTCGTCACGCGATTCAAGTTTGATCAGAAGACGGAGTTGGGACTCACCGAATCATATGATGGACATCGGTCATGGCCGAATGTCCTCGCCAATGGAGGTGTACCGGGGATGCTTGCCCTATTCGCCTTCTTCCTTGACGATCGAACAATGCTCTGGCCAGCTCTGACCGCTGCCATCGCAGTTGGAGCAGCAGACACCTTCGCTTCAGAAGTGGGTTGCATCGATAAACGGGTCTGGATGATTACGACATTGAGGAGAACAGAGGCAGGGGTCAATGGAGGATTCAGCCTCACCGGCCAGGTTGCTGCTGCACTCGGATCTGGGATAGTCATCGGCATAGCTGCCTTACTCTCCTTCTTGGAGTCTGGAACTCTTGGAGATAGGAATCTATGGCTCGTGCTCATGGTCATCGGGTGGATAGGATGTCAGATCGACAGTCTGCTCGGAGCATTGTTAGAGAATAGGGGTTGGCTCGACAAGAACTCGGTTAACTTGGCTTCAATAACAGCTGGAGCTGTCATGGCCCTTGTGTGGGTGAATCGATGAAAAGTGATCAGCCCCAAAGGGAAGCAAAGAGGAACGTTCGCGTCACTCTGCTCATCGGTGCGCTCGCACTTTGCATGTTTGCACAATCTGTCAGTTCTTGGAGTCCTCCTGACGAGAACATACATGCTGTTCAGCGAACTCTTCCAACCGAACATGGATTCTGGTTGGATGGGTCACAGAACGAGGTAGAGCTTACCAGAGCGCGACCTACTGCTGCTGTCGGTGCAGGGGAGGTACAGATCAATCCAACTGTCGCGGCTCCATGGGGAATCAGTGCTTCGATGCCTCCGGCTAACGCATCGGCACCCTTTGCAGGAAACATCTCAGCGATGTTCTACATGTCATTGACCTTTGGCTCACCACCATGTACGACTTCAACGCCGACCACGGTATACGCAGACGTCACACTCAGCGGACAGACCATATGGTCAGGACAGACCGAACCAACGGTCATCATGCCGCCTTCGAACGGTGTGAACAAGGACAATCCGATGGAGTTCCCAATCGAAGCATCGAATCTCAGCACATTCATCGAAGAAGGAGATGTGCTGACCATCAGTATCGCCGTCCAGCATCAATGTCTGAACCCAGCAAGATTCTACTGGGGCGGATCAAATGCACTGGCAGGACTCACCTTGGAAGGAGAATATTACAACATCACCACGGACGTTTCGATCGATGATCTTGGCCATCCGAGCATCGAAATGCGCATGCTATCTCCATGGCCATATCATGAGATCTTTGAGCAGCGCATGCGTATTATTGGCCCCTTGGAAGATGAAGATGAGGTCTTTGGAACGAACAGAGACGACAATACCGACATCCTAACTCTGATTGACCCACATCGAATCCGTCCAGCAGAGGACAACAGCACCATCTGGTTGTGGTGGTCCTCTAAACCATTGGAGGAGGGAGTCTATGCTATCGAGATTGATCTCGACACATATGATGAGCAACGCATCCTCATCATCACTCATCTCGAAGTCATACCTGAAGTCAGAGCTGGATTAGCTTCTGAATGGGTGCTCATCCCAGTGGTTTCAGTCCTCGCAGTCGTTCTTTCACTGATCGGTTTTCTTCGTAGAGGATGGCCACCACAGATGATGATCGTTCATCTGGTGCTCGCTGTGCTCATCCTGCCAATGGTCATGTCGATTCCAGATGTTTCCGAACGACCAGAGATTCCAACCGATGCTCCATCGTTTCAATTGATAGCCCATGGCCAGAACACATCGATTGAATTCACAGAGCTGGTCAAAGGGAAGAAGGCACTGATTCTTGGTATCGTGCAGGCAGGGTCCCCGAACGACCAGGCACAGATCGATGACCTTGACCAAATCATTTCCTTCCATGATGAAGAAGTAGCTGTCGCTCAAGTCATCGCAGGCGATGGTCGCAGTCCACTCGAAGTGAACGATCTCGCTGAACGGATAGATGGCCGATGGCCCCTGCTTCTGGATGAAGGAGGTGATGACCTATCTCAATCATTACCAATCGGTTCAGCAGATGGCATGCTCATCATCACACCCGATGGACGTGTCGTGTTCGCCAGTGGAGAGAGTGCCGGAATGACAGAAATGACGGCGATCATCGAAGGTCTTGCCACGGGAAACGGCCACGGAACATTTGCTGCTCTTCCTCAACTCCTTCTGCTTCTGGGCCTTACTCTCCCATTCCTACTGATTGGACGGGCTGAAGCTGCACCTATCGAAGCATTGCTTGAGGATGAACACGATGAGGTGAAACCATCCGATTTGTCAGAAGAGAACGTAATCATCGAAGGTATGCAATCAGATGTGACAATGGCGTCAACACCAGTCGACGACGTGTTTCCAGGGGGACCGACGCTCGTCCAACTATCTTCTGCCGCACTCGGTTCAGGACTCGCACTTCTCGCTGCAGTTCTATCCATCCTCGTGCTTCCTGATGGCATGATTGCAGGACTCAGCCGTACAATGCTCTGGATCATCGTTGCAGCCATTGGAGCATGGGCCACCATTCACCGTGATCGTCTTGGTCAGAGAGTTGCAGGACAAATCCATCAACGTCTTCCAGAGTCATGGAAGCCCGAGGTAGATACAGAACATCTGTCGAGTGGATTCTATGCTGGACTGATGATATCAGCAGTCACCATAGCCACAACTCCTGAACTTCCGATGATGGCAATTGTAGGTGCCGCCCATGCTGGTGCTGTTGGAATGGTTTTTGCTATCTTCACAATGCTGCTATTCCCCATCCTGACAGGAGCCGTGATCATCGTGTTCAGAGGCATCCTTCTGGCCTTCGGGTCATTCGCAAGATTTCTGGCCCGCTATTGGTCCAGCGAGGGCAGACTGATGATAGGATGTTGTCTGATGGCAACCTCAATCTGGGCCATCATCGCACTACAAATCTGAATCATCCAACGAGTTCTTCCAAGGCCTCGATGTATTCGTCAGCATCGAGCAACATGTCCTCGACATCAGCCTCTGAAGAGCGAACAATCACAACCCATCCCTCACCATATGGATCCTCGTTGACAAGTTCGGGATTGTTGAGAACCTCCGCATTGAATTCGAGAACTTCCGCCTCAAACGGTATCGGAATCGACATCTTGTCCCGGGAAGACCATACAGCCAGCAGGTCATTTCCGGACTCGACAGCCCACTGAACTTTGGCCTCATCCTGCTGCTCATCATCATCAACTTCGGCCACAATCTGCACGGACTCCTCCTCCTCCTCGTCAGGTTCGCCAGACTTTTCGCCATCATCTGATGTCGAATGGGGTAGATGGAGGCGCAGGATGTCACCGAGATGGGCGCGGAGGAAGTCAGAGATGCCAATCATCCACCGTCCATCAGTGGCCTGTAGCCAAAGGTGCTCAAGGGTATACATTCGGTCGACAGGGATTCGCAATTCGACTTCATCGCTCGCCATAGTCCAGCCGTTTTGGCCGATTATATCAACATCACGGAGGATTGGTGAAAGGGGGAGATTCAAACGCAGGCCACTCTTAGGCCCTGTGAGTACCATGGAATTCGCCTTGACAGACGAGCAAGCGCTGATGCGTGAACTGGTTCGAGAGGGGGCAGAGGCGACTCTATCCCCCACCCTTGAACATCGTGACAGCCAACAGATTCCACCCACCACGGAATGGAAGGAGTTCACCGAATTGGGGCTGCATACCTGCACCATCCCTGAGGAATATGGAGGTCAGCCACTTTCTGATATCTCCGAGGCGATCATCGTCGAGGAATTGAGTAGGGTCGACCCATCATTTGGAGTCATGTTCGGCGTCCATGTAGGGTTATGCTCGATGACCATTACACTACATGGTAATGATGAACAGAAGGCGAAGTTCCTACCGAGGCTTGCCAGCGATGCGATTGGAGCATATTCACTATCCGAAGCAGCATCTGGAACTGATGCCGCTGCCATGGAATGCAAAGCGGAACTCTCTGAGGATGGAACACACTACATTCTGAATGGTGAGAAGATGTGGGTCACTAACGGCGCTCAAGCAGACATCTTCATCCTCTTCGCCAAGGATGTCAAACATCCGGACTATGGTCAGAAGAAACACGGTGGAACGACCGCTTTCATCGTTGAGAAAGAAGCCGAAGGGTTCACGGTAGGAAAGAAAGAGGACAAGCTCGGAATCCGTTCATCCGACACAGTGACGCTGATCCTCGAGAATTGCAAGGTCCCAGTCGAGAACGTTCTCCGTGGACCTGGTGAGGGCTTCCCAATCGCCATGAATGCACTTGACAACAGTCGCATCGGAATCGCGGCACAAGCTGTCGGAATCGCCCAAGGCGCTCTGGAGGCTGCAGTTAAATTCGCTCACGAAAGAGAAACATTCGGCAGTCCCATCGCTCGACATCAGTCGATTGGTAACTACCTCTCCGATATGGCGACTCAAACCGAGGCTGCTCGCCTGATGACGTATCGCGCGGCTTGGGCCAAGGAGCAACATTACCATGCTGACGGACCGCGCCACACAATGGAAGCATCCATGGCGAAATTATTCGCAGGTGATACAGCAATGTGGGTTGCTGAGCGGGCAGTGCAGGTCCTCGGTGGCTATGGTTACACGAAGGAGTTCTCTGCTGAACGATTCTTCCGTGATGCAAAAATCACTCAGATCTATGAAGGAACCCAAGAGGTCCAGAGATTGGTCATCAATCGCGGTCTCAAACCCTAGGTTCAGGGCCAAACCGGTCCGCCAAGATCTCGGTCTGCTATCTCATCAAGAAAGGAAAGAAGTGTTTCTGGATTGGCCACATCGCGCTCGATTTGAAGACGATACAGGCTACGCTTGAGAGAACCGATAGCAGGACCTTTGCCAAGTCCTGTTACCTCCATGAGACGAAGGCCATCAATGACTGGCTCTGCCTGAACCCGTAAAGGTGCAAGTGCAGAGAGTACAGATTCGACCTCATTGGCAGCTGCCAAGTCCCGCAGATGGATCAAAGACATGACCACATCGAGGTGCTCACCCACTGCATGACGGAACCTGCGCAATTGTTCCTCATCTCTTGGGTCCGGTATGACGGTTGACCACTGGAATTGTTGTATGGCCATCTCACGTGTCCTGCGAGGTGTCATCCAATGTCGAAGAATATCATGCATCTCATCGAGAGACAGTCCTTGAAGAAGAGAACAGAGCACAATCTGACAGCGAACATCGGGCCGTACCTTCTGCACGACTGATTTGAAGTCATCAGCCGCCCATTCAAAACTAGGCATCACATCACCCGGCATGAGGACATCAAGCACCTTATCCTTCTTCATCTGCAGGAGTGAACGTATTGCTCCTGAACCTGAGAACATACGCCACAATTCCTGCCACCAACGCTCAGGCGACACTTGACCAAGCAACTCTTTCTGATTGACCATCGATTCATGCAACTCATCATCAAGAACGAATTCAGGTCTAGAGTGGGCAAGGAATCGATATGCTCGAAGTATTCGAAGGGCATCTTCAGTGATACGCCGTTCTGCGGTACCGACCGCTCGCAACACCCCGGAGATAAGATCACTGCGACCACCATGAGGGTCATACACAAGCCGTCTTGCGGGGTCGACAGCCATGGCATTGAAGGTGAAATCCCTGCGCTCCAGATCCTGTTGTAAAGAGGTCGACCAAGACACCTTCTCAGGATGTCTGTGATTCACATAGACCCCATCACTGCGCAACGTTGTAGCCTCCCACATGCTGGCTTCAGAACCTCTCTCGACACGGATACCAAAGGTACCGAAATCAACACCGATAGCGATGCCCTCAGGAAACAGAGACATCATTTCATCAGGAGTGGCAGTCGTGGCAAGATCCACATCATTCTCACTCAATTCACGTTCGATCTTGCCGGATAGGACATCACGGAGCCAGCCCCCGACAATCCAAGTGCCATGGCCATTCACTGCAAGGCGGTTCAGTACCTCTAACAACTCAGGTTCATCCTGAAGCAACCTGTCAAGAGCAAAACCCAAGGAAGAATCTGAGGAATCGAACAATTCACCTTCAAGGTCGGCCTCAAGGCCGGGAGTGAGAGGTTCACTCAACCTTTCATCTCCTCAATATCCGAGGTCGTGGACCGCCAAAGAGAATTTCCACGACCGGCCAACTTGTGCTCACAAGGGGGTTCAGACAGTTCAACGTTCAGCGTAATGATGACTCCGTGACGAGCGACTGTGAGGCTCACCACTTCATCAGCACCACTGAGTGCCTCTTTCAGGGCGTTGGATGACCGAACCCGATGCTCATCCACGGCGATCACCTCATCGCCTGGACGAAGTACTGAGCGTGCAGGCGCATCGGAATGGACGCGTCGGATGACCACGCCCCCATCACTCGAAGCAATTTCAGCGCCGAGAACGCGTCTAGGTGTATCGGGTGACGATGAATCGATTCTGAGACCGAAACGCCCGAAGGCCTTGTCGAGATCAGGACGTGCTGGATCACTGATAGCTCGATCCAACCATCGACTGAGGCGAACTGCAGGTGCCAGATCCGCAATCACATCCTTCAGTCGGTCATGATCGAGACCACCCCCAATTGTCCCTCCAAGGCCATAGCGTGCATTTGCTTCACATATCACATCAATGAGACAAATGGAACCGTTAGTCCTGTGTCGTAATTCTGCGTCCAGAGCGAGTCCAATCAATTCACCTTCAAGATAGTATGAAGAACGCGCCTCAGATGCCCAGCAATCAGGCCGATAACCTTCAATCCATGACAATTGAGCAGAGTCGGCGACCGATTGACGAGATGGACCAAGTCTGCCAAAATGTCGTTTCAGTTTACGTTCCATCTCCTCACGATATTCTCCCTCGGACCATACCCCTGAGCGCCAGCAGGCGATATCTGCGTAATACGTCGTCACCCCTTCGAACCACCACAGCATGGGTTCGGGAACCTCGACCTCGAGATTCATGCGCTCAAAGGAACGAGGACGCAAGTT
This sequence comes from uncultured Candidatus Poseidoniales archaeon, assembly GCA_964566385.1. Classification (GTDB taxonomy): domain Archaea; phylum Thermoplasmatota; class Poseidoniia; order Poseidoniales; family CAYMED01; genus CAYMED01. Next base: position 8,199 of record CAZMJD010000032.1, read on the forward strand.
ACGAACATTCCAGAGGTGAGTGAACTCATGACTGATCAGTGATTGCAGGTCCATCGCCTTGAGAGGATCAGCACCAGTGAGCGCTGTGCGTCCCATCATGGAGACCTGCCCCCAGCGATGTTCAAGGCCACCACGCTCGCCATTGGTCAGAACGAGCAACAGAGTATAGCGGCCTTCACCAGGATCACCAAGATCTGCTACCTGCTGCGTAAGAATCCGTTCGGCATCGTCACTGATCTTCTCCACATGATCAGACTCTACTGGAGCCCCACCAATATCGACGGCTGTCACTTCAAGAGTGATATCTCCAACAGTCCTAGTTCTCGGCGTGGCTTCCGAGAATGAGAGTGGAGAATCCATCCAATTCTCCAATCCAGAAATGGAAAGATGTGAGAGAGTCGTTTCATCTTCAAGCACATCAGAGCCATCTGAATTCCAAGAACCAAAGGGAATCCATCGAGTTGGATGGCGAGCCGTGAGGGTGATCGGCGTGGTGTCCTCACGATCGAGAACAGCCTCCCTAGGTAACCACCACGTGGCCGCCTGAGAGAATAATGCATGAGCATGATTTGCATGATTCGTCCGCACAGATAATTCATCTGCGATGATCTCGTATCCCAGACGAATCCGAGAATCCTTGGGCTGACCCTCTCCCATCAGAAGGCGATTGATACCAATGCGCTTCACAGGACTTCCATCCCACCGTTCATCCCACGGAGGTTGTTCAGAGGATGATGACCAGCAAAGGTCTCGCACCATACGCACAGGATCACGTATCACATAGGAACCAGGAATCCATCTTGGAAAGGCCATCACTGTTCCTTCAGGGCCACTAGCCTCAACGTCCATCCAACAGCGAATCCGGGCCGAGGCAGCGTCGGTGACATCCAACCACAGGTGTATCGGAGCATCTGCCATGACGATCACCACCTTCGCTGGGGTACGCGAGGATGCACTCCATCATCACATGTTGGTCTGGAGGAGCAAACTCGCGCCGATTGAGGAAGCGGTCGAATCAATCAGGGAACAAGATCATCGTGCCCGAACAGAACACCACTCTCAAAGCCCAAGGGTTGCATGTCAGGTTCCTCAGAGAGTTTCTCAATCAGAGGCCATAGGCGCATCAGCCAGACGCTGTGCTCTTCAAGCAACGCCTCAGCATCGCGTGTGGTCGATGCGGCAGTCCTAAGTGCGGCAAGTCGCATGAGCAGATGATCCGCCTCTCGCTGCTGGAGGACCTTCAATTCAAGACCCAGATGAACGGCTCGGCGCCCGACAGCTGCTATCAGTTCGATCACGTCTGTATGGCTCGTCTGCGGTAATTCAACCGGTCCAAAGACAACATGAGCCAGCGGCGTAGTCATCAATTGGCCTGCAAGGAATTCGAACTTTGTGAGGACTTGTCCGGTTGCATCACCAATGGGAGCCAGAACGATTCCCTCCTGTCCTAATACGCACCCGACCCAGTCCGGTAGGACCTCGATAGAACCCGTGACGATAATGCGTTTCAGCTCCACAGACAGACCCGGTGGCTTGTGACGTAGATGGGGGACCTTTCGTACCCGAATTGGCTTTGAACCAGATTCTTCAGCGTGGTCATTGAGTACGAGACGAAGGTGTTCAACGACTGGAGCGGAGGGATCAATCACCATCAAATCCCCTTGATCACCGATGATGTGGGAGACCAGTGCTGCCAAATATCCGCCTTTGGCTCCAACGATGAGGGCCGCATCACCTTCGGTGATCTCAGAGTGATGAAGAAGTTCGACCAACATGTGAGGCGCTGAGATAGTCTTGACACCACCTCCCTCAGATTCGATGAAGGGTACAGGATGATCCTTCCAGAATGAATCGAGAGGATACGAAGTGAAGTGCTCAGGATGCACCGATTCAAAGGCCTCACGTATCGAAATGGACAACGGAGCCCCGCCTGTAACGAGGCCGTCCAGAAGCCGATACATCTCGTCCATACCAGCAAGAAGAGAGCGACGACTAATGAACCTGTGACTTCCTCCGAAGGATGGGTCTGTGGTCTAGGGGTTATGACGTCGCCCTTACAAGGCGAAGATCGCCGGTTCAATTCCGGCCAGACCCATTCACCATTTCCTCATCATTCAACTGAGTGATGAGAGGTCACTCTACAGGAACAATCGAGACCGCCTGTACCTTATACTCAGGGCAATGAGTATAGCCATCTGCTGAAGCACTGAGAACACTGTTGACTCCTACTTCCGGGAAGTGGAACGTCGTGAACAGATTCCCTCTTCTCACAATATCCGTGACTTCGACAGGCATCTTCACCCGATTACGTGGACTTTCCAACCACACTTCATCACCATGACTGATCCCAAGTTCAGCAGCATCATCTGGGTGGATCTCCAATGGGTCAGTACTGCGGAACTTGACGAGTTCTGTTCGCCTGGTCTGAGTCCCAGCGTTGTAATGGAACAGATTTCGCCCAGTCACGAGGATGAACGGATACTCATCACTTGCCTGTTCATTGGGTTCTGCGAACTCGGGAGCGGCGAAGTGACCGAGTCCACGCGAAAAACGATCTTGATGCATCACGGTCGTTCCCGGATGATCCTCGCTGGGCGCTGGCCACTGAACTGCCTCTGCACTCTCAAGTCGTTGGTAGTTGATTCCCCTGAAATTGGGGGTCAAGGATGCCAATTCATCCCACACAGCAGAGACGTCATCTGAACTAATGATGGGGTGGCCCATCGCCTCGGCTAATTCGGAGACAATCTGCCAATCCTGTTTGGCTTGACCAGGTGGAGGAAGCGCCTGACGGATGCGCTGAATCCGGCGTTCTCCATTGGTGTAGGTACCATCGGATTCGAGGAACGAAGCTGCGGGCAGAACCACATGAGCAAGTTTGGCCGTCTCGCACAAGAAGATGTCCTGGACAACCAACAG
>CAZMJD010000033.1:0-11102 GCA_964566385.1 uncultured Candidatus Poseidoniales archaeon
CGGCCCTCGACTTGAGTAATCAGCAATCGTATCATCCTCTCGAGCGATGGTGTTGTGATCATCAGTGGCACCGACCGTGATGGATAGGCTTGACGAACCCATACCTGACAGTCCGTCATTATCGGGTCCATCGTTTCCAGCAGCGACACTAACGACGATACCGGCTTCGGTCGCTGCGTCGAGAATACGGCTATGCATATCGTTGCCATCACTTCCTCCTCCTTCATGACTCGTGATTCCCCAAGAAAGTGAGATGATGTCGATGCCATGAAGTGATTCGTCCACCCCAGGCCATGGCGTATCCCGATTGTCGATGATCCACTGAATCCCGTTCATTGCAGATTCATAGAATTCCTGCTCCAGGAGATAGTTCTCGAATGGTCCTGCTCCAACATCAGTGCCGATTCGAACATCGATGAGGGACGCATTGGGTGCAGCTCCTGTGAAGTTGGAGAGAGATCCATCTGATTCCATTCCAGTTGCGGCAGCCATTCCCATACATGCAGTTCCATGTTGGTTACCATCATCGGGGTCAAATGAACCGTCTGTGACTCGTCCTCCTGCAAGCATGCATTGGGGGTCTGTGTGCACAAAGCATACCGCATCATAACCGGCTACGAATTTATCCTGAAGTCCAGGATGCTCATTGTCGACACCGGTGTCGGTTAGAGCGATGTTGACGCCCTTTCCTGAAAGGCCAAGGTCCCACGCGCCCAGAGGGTAATATTCCGATGAACTTGCTTTGACTGCAGGTGTCTGAATATCTCCATAGAATACCAATGAACCATATCGTTCAACCATGATGACATGAGGCAGGTCAGCGAGTTCCTCGAGCTGGGCGACATTCACTTCACCTATCAGGACGGCTTGGACAGCGGGCACCTCTAGATGAGGCGTGATACCCATGTTCTGCAGATGAGAAATATCTTCTCTGGTGACTGCCCTATCATAGGACAATCCTATGTGAACAACACCTCTTTCGTCTTGAAGACTATCATGGATTCCATTGCGATCGATGTCAAGTGAGGTTGTGCTCCACCAAGGTTCATCTATGGTCTGAAATGGTATTCGAATAGGCACCTGTGTCTCGGTCTGTTCGGCATTGGCAGATGCTGCCATATCTCCTGCCAGCACAACTGCGAGGCAGAACGTTGCCATCATTGCCCGCCAACGATGGACTGCACTACGTTCAGGTGCGCTCTGCCAGGAGTTTCTCCACGACGCTCTCATCAGCGAGCGTGCTGGTGTCTCCAAGGTCCGTGACATCGCCTTCAGCAATCTTTCGGAGAATCCTCCTCATGATTTTTCCTGAACGTGTCTTGGGTAGGACGGGAGTAAAGTGGATAATATCTGGAGTGGCAATTGGTCCGATTGAGGTGCGAACAGTCTGGACAAGTTCACTGCGTAGTCCTTCGTCTCCTTCCAATCCTCCCTCAAGAGTGACGAAACAGTAGATTCCTTGTCCTTTGATGTCGTGTGGATATCCAACCACTGCTGCCTCACATACCGCTTCATGTTCAACGAGGGCAGATTCTACTTCGGCAGTTCCCATTCGGTGGCCACTGACATTGATGACATCGTCGATGCGACCCATCACCCAGAAATCACCATCTTCATCGATTCTGGCTCCATCCCCTGTGAAGTAGGCACCTGGATGTTGAGAGAAATACGTAGCCACGAATCGATCATGGTCACCCCAGATTGTCCTGAGCATACCTGGCCATGCTCTTCGGCTGATCAGGTGTCCTCCTTCGTTTGGCTTGCAATCCGAACCGTCGGGTCTGACGACTGCCGGTTCAATGCCGAAGAAGGGGCGGGTGGCCGAACCAGGCTTGGTCGTTGTGGCGGCCGGTAACGGTGTGATCTGAATGCCACCAGTCTCTGTTTGCCACCAGGTGTCAACGATGGGTAAACGCTCCTCGCCGACGTGGACATGATACCACATCCATGCCTCCGGGTTGATTGGCTCCCCGACAGTCCCTAGTACGCGCAATGACCCCCTGTCCCACTTCTCGATATGCTCAGTACCATGAACCATCAATGCCCTGATGGCTGTTGGTGCGGTGTAGAACGTAGTTGGTCGGTGTTTTTCGACGACCTCCCATAGTCGTCCAGGATGTGGATATGTAGGTGTGCCTTCAAACATCAAGGTGTGAACTCGATTGAGAAGTGGTCCGTAAACGATGTACGTGTGTCCTGTAATCCAACCGATATCCGCAGTACAGAAGTGTAGGTCACGTTCGGGTTTGAGGTCAAAGACATACTTGCACGTCGTAGCAGCGAAGATCATGTAGCCGGCATGTGTATGCAGCAATCCTTTCGGCTTCCCTGTGGATCCTGAAGTGTAAAGGATGAACAGTGGATCTTCTGCTCCCATCTGTTCGGGCTCGCATTCCGCATCTTGCTCAGCCATACTCGCTGCAAGGTCGATGTCTCTTCCTTCGACCCATCCATGACTACCCGGTCCAACTCCATCACCAGCTCGATGATTGACGAACATTCTACGGACATTGATACCGGCGGCAGCAGCAATCGTAACAGCATCATCAGCAATCGATTTCAATTCGATGCGTCGGCCCCCTCGCAGTCCTGCATCCGTTGTCATGATCACATCTGACTCTCCATCGATGATGCGCTGAGCCAAACTTTCGGCAGAGAATCCTGCGAAGACGACAGAATGTATGGCTCCGATTCGGGCACAGGCTAGGAGCGCGAAGGCCAGTTCAGGAATCATGGGCATGTAGATTGTAACCCTATCACCCCTCTGTACGTCATGTGCTCGCAGTGCGTTGGCCATTTGACAAACCTGCGCGAGAACTTCTGCGAATGTGAAGGTCCTCACTTCTCCATCATCACCTTCCCATGTGATGGCAAGGTCGTCACCGTGTCCAGCATTGATATGTCTGTCAAGGCAATTGTGGGAGAGATTCGTTGTCGCTCCTTCGAACCAAGCGATGTGAGCTTTGCTGAGATCCGAACCGTTGACGGTTGTCCAACGTTGGTACCAGTCAAAGCCCTCTGCGATATTCCCCCAGAATGTGTCCGAATCAGCGATTGAAGTATCGTACATCTCCTGATATACCTCCATAGAAGGTATCAGTGCATCAGCTTGGATCCACCCTGGTGGTTGAAAGGTCCGCTCCTCGGAGAGATGACTCTCGATACTATCCGGTTCCTGCATGGCGCGGCATGCATTGTGTTGGACTTAATCGTGTTGTCCTCACATAATGCTGGTCAAGAGGGAATAATTCCCGTCTCGGATATATATGCACGTGACTGCACACATGTCATGCGAGCCGTACTTCTTACACTGCTGCTCCTTTCATTCGCAGCAGTGAGTACCTTTGCGGAAGAAGATCGCACTTTCGCAAGTGGGGGTCATGATGTGAGCATCGTGCATGATGAATCATCTCGGACGATAATCGCCAGTGCAGGAAGCGGTTTGTTCAAGATATCATATGGTTCCTCCATGGATTCAGATTCAATCACGATGACATCTATGGCTCCCCTCTCCAATGGACATGTGCTTCACGTTGATGTCCAAGGCCACCTTGATGCTCACAACCATCTCTTGGAGGAACAAGTTTTCGTACACCGCCTTGATGGTGCCATAGAGTATCTGGATGCGAATGATGATGGGTTGTTAGGCGTCAACGCCAGTCTTGCTCACAAGTCCCGCTTGGATACTGAGACGTTGACCGAGGAAGTGGTTGCTCTGGTGGATTATTCGACCTTGGATTGGTCCGCAGAAGTCCATTCAGATGTTTTGGACGACCAGCACGTTGTTGCCACTGTTCGTTTGACGAGTGTTGACGTTCCTCTCCGCGACATCAATGGTTCACTGATCAAACGTCTTCCTTTGATTGAATATCGATTCATTTGGGCCAATTCAATGATAATGGAAGGTGAGAGATTGCATCCAGTCTACCGGTTGGAGGTGGATTACGCTTCACAGGTTGTGAACGCTTTGCGAGAGGGTGATGTGATGACACCTGCACACAGAATCACGTCTCAGTGGAAATATGATCAGACGATTGAAGGATGGAATTCCACGACATCAGAGGGGTCTAATCGCCTGCACATTTCGACACAGACACTTCATGCCGTTGAAAGTGATGAGATTGCAAAGGCTTGGATGACCTCTCATGGCATGGCTAAACTACCTGCTAAACAACCCATTTCCCTTCTGCTTCATGATGAACAGGAACCACCTGAAACATTCGGATCTCATCGTTCCTTCGAATGCACCAATTCTACCCAAGAGGTTGACTGTCTTGCCCCTGATCAAATGTTGAATGATATCATCACCCCAATGAAACTCCAAGGTTCAAGGGTCCGTTTCGTCCCAAGTGTGGCTGAATCAAGTGTTCTCTCAGACCTCCATTGGACGACGAACGTTACTGTTGATGATGTTGAGTACGATGTTCTCTCTCAGGTTGATGATGGACGTAGCGCGACCTCTGAAGACCTTGCCTCACTTGCGTTCGATTCAATGGGTGGTAGTGTTTTTCGTATAGGCTTGAACTATCCTCTCGGTGAACACTCTCATCATGGATGTGAGATGATTACCGAGAGCATCCAGTATGCTACCTACGCTGTCGATGTCGGAACCAGTAATTCTATTGGATCTGTAGGCGTTGTTGTAGGCCTCCTCATGGGACTTATATTCGCTGCGTTCGTTATCCTTGCCGTGGTCGTTGCGAGGACCTCTGCGTCCATGCCTCATTCTTCTTCGCCGGGACGTTCCACACACGATGTTGAGGAATGAACTATTCCAAACTCTGACGACCTTAGTAGCCACTTTTCTGGGTGGTGTCGTGATGATGTAGGCAATCGTAAGGACCCTTTGCTCACAATTGCTGAGAGATGTTTTCACACTCTGAATCCATTAATTTCTTAGATATATATGCCAAAGAATGTGTCCATAATGAATGCGAGTACAATGAAAAAAACTACGAGGATGGAAATAACGTCGAGGGGAAAAGTCAGCACAAAAATCACCTTTTGCCAAAGTTTTAGATTTTCCCAGATAGTCTCTCCATACAATTTTTTGAAGAATTTCCTAGTCCTCATTGAATCAATCCCTGTCACAGCACAGGCCACTACTCTACTCTCAAGTACGTCTGTGTACTCATTGCACAAATTCTTGAGCATTATCCCTCATTCTTCTTCATGATTCCAGAGACAGGTTGAGCAGACTGAACATATCCAAGCCTTAGGTCGTCGTCCATCGATTTTGGTCGTTGTTCCGCATCGTCCGCACAGTATCGTCGTCATGATTGGTGGATCGAGAGTGGTGTCGACGCGATACATCACATTTCCTGAACCGTCAGGAGGGAGCACGCTCTCCTCAGGAATCCATTGAGCGATGGCCACATCTGACATTTCCCGTATATCTGCGGGTTGGATGAATCCTAGGAGGAGAAGGGCAATCCCAGACAGTGATAGAATTACTCCTGCCTCCCAGACTTCCATCGAATTGAGTCCTATGCCGAGCATGACACACACCCAACCTGCGATGAGCAGGTTCACTCTGTTGCTCACGCCTTCATCGCTCCATCTCACCAAACTCACTTGGGAGCATGATGTCAGGTGGGTGTGTTTCTTCTTCCTCGTCAAAAGAAGGGAATAGTTCGTCGGGATCACCACGCGTCCTTACAAGAAAGATAGCTAAGGCAGCGATGCTGATGACCGCAACTACTGCTCCTAAGGCGACAATGCCCTGCATGTTGATCAGTTCGTTCCCAGCACTGGTCGACGCAGAGACCTGATTCTTTGCGGGTGTTGTGGAATTGACTTTCTGTGTTGTATCTCCAATGACGGGACATCCATCTGTACTTGACAGATTCAGAGCAGGTATATCTGGACACATATCCGGCTGTAACCCCGATTCATTGTCCCCCCATCCATCAGCGTCTCTGTCAATCCATTGTGATTCCTCATCTGGGAAATCATCTCCTTCATCCGACCAACCATCTCCATCGGTATCTGGACACCCTCTCCGGTCTTGTCTGCTTGTTCCACGGTCGTCAGGACAGGCATCGTTCTCGTTGAGAACCCCATCTTCATCTCTGTCATTGATAGTGTTCGAGAGTTCAGTGATGCGTACGCGATGATTGTTAGTTTCCTCTGATTCAAGAATCTCATCCTTCTCGTCAACCACGACAATGAGGTGATAGGTTCCCTCTGGAAGAACAGGCACCTCGAATTGACCGCTGAGTCCAACAGTGGTGCCATTCTCTATGATCTCTCCTTGGAACTGATGCTCCAGCAGTGCGATGTCATCGTCATCAACATTCGAGTCAAGTGAGAAAAATACTGTTGTGCCGAGTGCGTAAGGCCAGTCCGCTCCCTGATTAAGGACCACCCATGAGATAATCGCTGTTGAGCCGACCTGAATCATGGGTGGCGCACTAACGGATTCAACAGCAAAATCTGGTCGGTTCGCTGGTGGCACTTGTGTCGTGACTTTGAGGGTGAAGTCGGAGCCGGCATCCACGAGAGCCACGATGATCCAGACGCGCCGTGCTTCTGAAGACGAAGCCTGTAGCCGCACAATCCCTCCGATGCTTCTCTCTTCTTCCTCATTCCCAATATCATCTCGGAGAGATATGTCAAATTCTGTATCGCTCTCTTCTATGATGACTTCAACAGTTACGGTAGTGCCTTTGGAAACATCGAATCCCCATGCATCTGCTCGGTCGCTCAGATCAAGGCATTGTGAGATCATCTTGGTTGGATTATTGCCTACCCAAGCAGATGTATCTGATGACTGTCCTGGGTCGTTCTCAGTCGATGGTCCCGTGCATGAATGGGGTGCTCGTGAATCGAGTCCGAGGATATAATCCCCTTCACCTAGGTTCCGTTCAATTTTGACATATAATCTCGTTATCGTTCCCGCAGCACCTGTTCCGGTGTACTTCAACACTTCTTTGTCCTCAGTAGATGTGATTACCAATCCATCCTGATTGAGCAAAGTGGTGCGAACGCGTAGGTCACGTAATGTTGTGACATTCACAATCAATCGAGTACCACTTGTTAGTCTCAACGCGTACACATCGACGACATCTGAGGAATCAACACAGCCTTGAGGTGGCTGGTTGTATGTAGGATCGATACCAAGTTCCCTAGCAGACGCAGTCCCTCCTCCCGCATCACCAGATGAACCCGCATCCGTCTGACCTCCTGAACAAGGTCCATTCACAGGTCCTGCATACTCAGGGTCTGTTGCAACCATCTGGTTGTTTGAAGTCGAGATTTCATCAAGTCCCCCATCGTCATTTAGCTGTACAATCACGTAGAACCATCCCTCAAGGTCATTTGGAATCTGGATATCGAAGGAGACCAAGGCCGAATCGTACTGAGTTAATCGCGGAATGGTGGTTGAACCTATGCGATGGTCCACTAGTGTGGTCAGTGTTGTATCGGTAGAAAGATAGACGCCAGCTATGGAAGATGGTGCAATCGCATTAGCGATATTTCTGACACCGAGATCGATAGATAATGTCCGATGGAATGGCCCACTAATTTCGGTCTGAAGCGATTCAACTTCAAGATCAGTTGGGGGGCCGATTGTGATCAACTGAGCTGTCCAAAGTGTGGAATCTTGACCGTAGTCGATGGCTTGAGAGCGTATCACGAGGTAGAACTCGCCTGCGCTGTCACCACTGACCACTCCTGTCTGAACAATACCTCCTGGCGAGCCGACAACAATAGCTTGATCGATTCTACTACCTATTCCATCGATCATTTCAATCTCGAGCCGAGTAGCTCCCCCTACACTGACCTGAACTGTGGTTTGGTGCTCGACGGATGTCTTGAAACGTAGTGCGTCTCCATCTTCATCTTCCATGTCGATGCATCCTCTCCAAATTCCTTCTGGATCCATACCAATATCGACTGAAGTGGTGCTTCCGATACCGATGTCATTTCCTGTACCAGCATCATCGTGATTAGTTGCGCATGTAGGAGGAGGAGAGGGTACAATCCTTGCCTGCGCTGAATAATTTCCTGAACCTGAGATGTGTTCGATGCGCAGATGAACTGTCACTTTTCTACCACTGAGCGTGGAACCTGTTGTGGTTAATCTCAGGGTCTCACCGTCAACGGTTGCGACGTCAACCTCAGTACCGTCCGATGCATGCAGGCTTGCTCGGACGGAGCGATTCGCTTCAGTGGTCACGTCCACGGTTAGATCCCGGTTCCCGGTCTCGATATCAAACGCGACAATGTCGACGGTGTCGACGGTATCGACACACCCCCAGCGGGGTTCGGAATCAGATGGATCTGTTCCTACGTACCAAGCCCCTCCATGCGTAGCGGGCCCATCTCGTCCGGCACCAAGGTCATCTTGGGGTGCTGGGCATATTGCTCGACCCGCCACGTTCGCCGCGACGTTAGGGATGAATGATGCCGCAATCAGGAGCACCATCAATCCCCACGCTGGGGTCCTCCGCTCTCGGAGCATGCGAATACCACAACGTATCGCCCTCATAGCCCATCCGCTCCGTGGAGCCAACGGTGGGATTCGAACCCACGGTCTGCGGTTTACAAGACCGCCGCATTGGCCGGGCTATGCTACGTTGGCGTTTCGGTCATCAGAGGAGAGCCGATTCACTCTTGAGCGATGTGGTGTGATGACACTGTACGGGTGATCTTGCTTACATGCTTACATTCGCTCTCTGAGTGGCCGTGATTCATGTCATCATCGTTGCTCTCATCCCGCCAATAAGTCGCCGAATGCTCAAGTGTGTGTTTCACTCCTCAGTGATATGGGAGCCGTGATGATTGACGGTAATGCATGCGGCGCTGCCGTTGAAGAGTCATTGGTAGGGCGCATTGCTTCACTCACTTCGCCACCCCATTTGGCGGTAGTCATCGTTGGTGATGATCCTGCTTCTCACGTGTATGTTGGAGCCAAGGAGCGTGCGTGTGAGCGACTGGGAATTCGGAGTACGCGCATTTCCCTCGATGTGGACACCCCTTTCGCAGAGGTCTATGCAACCGTTCAACGTCTCAATGCCGATTTAGATGTGAATGGAATCCTCGTCCAATCTCCTCTTCCGATGGGCATGGATGAGATTGCCATCACTGATCTGATAGATCCTGTAAAGGATGTGGATGGGTTTCACGCACAGAATCTTGGGCGCCTGGTCCAAGGAGATGCAAGTGGTTTGCTACCTTGCACTCCTTCTGGTGTGATGCGCATGCTAGAATGGGCAGACATTGATTTGAGTGGGAAGCGTGCTGTTGTTATTGGCCGCAGCCGAACCGTGGGGATGCCCCTCTCATTGCTCTTAGCACAAAGAGGTGTAGATGCCACAGTCACAATTGCTCATTCGAGAACTCAGGAGATGTCTGAACTGTGCTGCGAAGCGGAGGTGGTCATCGCTGCGGTTGGGTGTTCCAATATTGTCCGCGCAGACTGGGTCAAGCCAGGTGCCATCGTGATTGACGTAGGGGTTAATCGGGTCGAAGATGATTCAGACAAGGGTTACCACTTGACTGGTGATGTCCACCCCGAAGTCGCCGAGATTGCCGGTGCACTTTCTCCAGTGCCTGGAGGGGTGGGCCCGATGACGGTTGCAATGCTGATGTCGAATACTGTTCGGGCCACTGAGATGCAACAATGAGCTGGAATCGGAGCGATATCGCATGTGTCGATGGGTCATGTCATGAAAAGGCTTGAATCATCGAGCGTGAATGGCGAGGTCCCATGGTTAGACGTTCCCCTAGGCTAGGCCTCGCCTCCGTGGTTTGTGCTGTTGGCGGTCTCGTTCTTTTGACGTTCAATTTTTTTGGCATGATCGATGGCTTTCTGACGAACAACAACCATCAGATCTACCTCTTCCCACTGTTTGAAACCATTGTACTAGGTGAAACGGAGGGCAGTGTCTATGTTCACGCTGGTGCCATAGGTCCCCAAGAGATTGTCCTCGCTGCCTTTGGAGTTGTGTTGCTGTTGTTCGGATTGGTGATGCTCCGCAGGCGTCCCGAGATTCCCCCTCCTGAAATGATGGATGAGGAAACACAACGCCAACAGCTTGAGTCAGTTCCGATTGAGGTTGCCAAATCAGGAAGTTCGCAGAACCTTGTTACCAGAGATATCGTCAAATCAGTCGTTGGAGAACGAGGTATGCCCGTGGATCAGGCACCACCAATGCCTTTCGGTCTGAGGTCTTCAGAAGCACAGGCGGCCCAAGAGACGGCTGCAGAGAATATTCTCGTTGTAGCAGCCAAGATGGCGGATGAGGCAGTATCTACAGAGGGTTCTGAGACCTCTGCCGGCGAAACAACCTCTTTGCCACCAGAATCTTCGGTCGCCGAACCAGATGATTCTGCCACCACGCCCATCGTTATCGAACAGGAACCATCTACCACCACCCCTGTTGTCGCTGAACCCGAACCTCCTGCAGTTTCTCCTGTCGTCGTTGAACCAGAATCATCTGTTGTTGATCCTGTTGTCGTTGAACCAGACCCGCCGACCCTCGCCCCGGTCTCCGAAACTAAACCGACTATCTTGAAACCAGGCCGTGTTGAACCAAATGTGGGCTCGCCGACCTTCGATACAGGACTTCCTGATCTTGATGAACTATTCAATGAGGAGATGTATGAAGACGATTTGTCCCAATCAGCTTATCCCGAACTGAACGATGTTCTTGATTCACTTCCTGATCTTGATGATTTGTGAGATTCATCCTTGCCAAGGTATCCAAACTTGTGAGTTTGCATCCCACCAATACCATTGTCCATCCTCGCCTTGCCACCATCCATCCCAGTCACTCTGAGTCGACTGCGTCGTCTGATTTTGGGCATGTGATTGAATCTGCTGATGTTGCGTTTGTTGTGCGTGAGTTTGCTGTTGCTGCACCTGCTGTTGTGAGTATGCCTGGTGATGTTGCGCCTGCTGCGTGTATGCTTGCTGCTGCGTTTCGGTCAATGCATCATGTGCGTGAGTTTGCTGTTGCTCCAGTTGATCATACACCTGCTGCTGTGGCTGTTGCGCATGTGCCTGCTGCTGCTGTGGCTGTTGCGCATACGCCTGCTGCTGCTGTGGCTGTTGCGCATACGCCTGCTGATGATGAGCATCTTGCGCATACGCC
>CAZMJD010000034.1:0-6034 GCA_964566385.1 uncultured Candidatus Poseidoniales archaeon
CCTGACAATCCCCCTTCAGATTCAAGAGCCTGATTTGTAGCCTCATTTGCAGAAGGGCAGACTCTGTCGTGAATCTCAGGGTCTGTGGGGCAACCATCATTCGTATCCGCATAACCATCTCCATCGAGATCAGGACAGCCACGATAGAGTCGTTCGGTAGCGTTGCCCCATTCCAATGGACACATATCATAATTTGGAAATTCCACAGATATGCGACTGTTGTCACCATATCCATCGGCATCAACGTCCTTCCATTGAGTTGGATCGAGTGGGAATCGGTCTGGTTGGTATGGATTCTCAACTAATTGACCCGGCCACCCGTTCTCTTCCCAATATGCGGCCCATTCAGCGTTTCCATAATTATCTCCGAATCCATCACCATCACTGTCTAACCATTGAGTTGAATCCTTAGGAAATGCATCGACGCGCGTCGCATCCTTGACCCATTGCCCAAGAATTTGATCCTCTAATTCAGGAATCACAACACCATCACAACGCTCACCGAATAACGACGTGTCATCAATCCGCGTATCATTCAATGCGGGATCAGCCCAATTATCGCCATACCCATCTCCATCACAATCAACCCACTGTGTTGAGTCATCTGGTAAAGCATCTGGCCGAAGATATCCGGGGATTGGAGAAAGAACTGTGTGCCCTGCATCAGGGTCTGACCAACCATCTCCATCGCTATCTGTGCAACCGAGGCGGTCTTGATTCGAGATCAAACCTGCTTCGACAATATTGGAGGGGGTGTCAGGACACATGTCCCGATAATTTCTCGGCGCATTCCGATCATCTGCGTAACCATCGTTATCCAAGTCGAGAGAAAGAGCCGAATCCAAAGGCCACGGGTCAAGATTATCTGGGACAAGGTCACCATCCGAATCCGCACAGCCTCGGTTGAGTGGATCTGTCAACTGACCTCCAAGGATTGGACAGATGTCCGAATTCACTGCTCCAGGTACATTCTGCCCAGGACACACCAATTCCCCACAATATCTCTCGATTCCGAGTGCTACCAAAGATGCTGAATCATAATTATCTCCGAAACGATCACCATCAAAGTCGGTCCACTGTGTGGGCTCTGAGATGAAAGCGTCTCCTCTCTCAATCGTCACACCAGTCTCATAATCAAGCACCCGGGTGTAGTTATCCCCATAACCATCACCATCGGTATCCTTCCACTGAGTTGGATCATCACCGAATTCATCGTATTCCGTGCCCGAGGCGTTGTCACCATAACCATCACCATCAGCATCTTCCCATTGGGTTGGGTTGGAGGGAACACCATCGGCACCATGCTCCTCATGGGTCCAGTCTCGTTCAGGGTCTGACCGACCATCGCCATCGGTATCGATACAGCCCCTTCTGTCAATGGAAGAATTGCCCCATTGAGAGTAACAATCATCTGGGTTGTTCCCTGACATATTATCCCCATATCCATCACCATCAATATCGCTGTGTTGGGTCGGATCATCAGGCATCTGATCTGGAGGTGGATCCTTGTAGTCGTCCTTATCGCCGTAACCATCTCGGTCAGCATCTGGGCATCCATAACGACCATCCCGCCAAGAATCACCCCAATCATGTGGACATGCATCAGCTCGAATACGCGGGCTTGAGAGAAGGTCTGGATTATCACCATAGAGATCGCCGTCACTATCGAGCCACTGATCTCGCACGAGAGGAAGCGCATCTGATTGAGTGGCACCAATGATGTGAAGGCCCGGCCAATCTACGGGCCTATAGGAAAGCCACGATGCGTTCGCAAAATTATCTCCCCAGCCATCATCATCAGTATCATTCCACTGAGAGGGATTAGTAGGGAAGGCGTCACCTGCTTGAAAGATGCAACGTAATGAGGCCGCATCCCAGGTACAGAAATGATTGTTGCCATAGCCATCCTTGTCTGTATCTTCCCACTGTTCTGGGTCATTGGGGAAAGCATCTGCACCATCATCTACGGTATAGCTAGAATCTGAATCGCTGTAATGGTCACCATCTGAATCTGGACAACCGAATCGATCATGAGTGGAATTACCCCAGATAGATGGACATGCATCGGGTTCGAATCCTGACGGATTATCGCCATAGCCATCACGATCTGAATCAGCCCACTGTGAAGGGATGGTCGGAAAAGCGTCATCGATGTTTGGAACACCATCATTATCAATATCCGCAGGCATCTTGTAGGGAACTGCCCCGTCAGCATTGCTGTTCCCATTATTGGTCACACCTGTGAGAAGATATTGAGCATTAGGAGACCACTCAACGTCGCTGATCTCAGGACAGCTATTGCAACTTGCTCCAAGTGTCGCACGGACCGCTCCGGTGAACGTGTCGAGCACGAAGGTCTTTCCACCATCGGTGCTGTACCATTGGACGCCTGCTGCTACTTGGCGCCCATCTGGGGAGAATTCAGTACTAAGGCAGGATGTCGTCGTTTTGTGGTACCACGGGGAGGTCCCTGTCACGTAATTGTACATCGTGAGGCGAACCCCGCGTGAACCAGACTGCTGTCCACCCCACCCCTCGCAAAGGGCGAGCATGTTGCCATCGGGCGACCATGCAACATCCTGTATCGGTGGCATGCTATTACCACTCCCATAGAGATTGATTGTTCGGGCATTGGACCAATCTGATGTCAACAAGACATAGACCTCGGGGTCCTGAGCGATTGCAAGCATGTTCCCATCCGGGCTGAAAGAAACACCGTAGTATGACTGGGAGTTGCCATCGGGATCGAGTACTTTGAATGCGTTCGTGTTGACAGGGTCGCTGACATCGACCAACGTGACACCTCCGGCACCTCCATTACCACTTCGAGCATTGGCAACGGCGACAATGGTACCATTAGGTGAGAATGCAAGAGATTCTGTCTCATCACCTCCAGTATCGGTTGAGGTTTCAGACAGCACATCCAATGTTGTGGCATCAACGAGTTTGAGAACATCATCATCTTCACAGGCAACCCCTAGAATACTGCCGTTAGGGCTCCAATCAAGATCTTTAATGACACAGTCGACATCAGTCCGCGCAACCTCGGTCAAACCGCCGCCAGAGGTATAGTCAACAGCATATAACCGAAGATTGCCATTGTCCGCGCCAGCGGCCGCAAAAGCACCATCTGGAGAGAAGGCTACGCCACGCGTATTGGTACCAAGATCAATGCGAGTCTGACGCGAGTAAGGAGCGCTGTTGACTGTAATCCCATCAACAATGTCGGATCTCCCATCACCATCACGGTCGGGGCAACCTTGTCGATCCTGTGTTGAGTTACCCTGGGCGCGGATACAATCATCCACTGCATCATCGACTCCATCATTATCAAAATCAGCGGCTTGTACACCAATTGTAGCGAATAAGAGCGCCATGACGAAAAGGCCCAGCCCAAGACGACGTGAGGCCATGCACTCAGTGCATCCTCACTCGGAGATAAGATGTTGCACAGAGCGTGTATCCAGACTATTTGAAGAGGGCAAACCATGTGACGCAGGTGTGGACGCACCTCTACCTAGGGTAACGGTGGCTGTAGATGACAGAATTCTGCTCCATCTGCTTGAACAACTCGATGAGAGGAACCGGTACATCGTTTCACGCCAAGTGACTCGAAGAGGGATTGCTGAAGCGTGTGGATTGCACCCCCCTAACGTCAGTCGTTCGATGAAATCCTTGGAACGTAGACACTTAGTGAAAAGCAGCACTGCATCTGTCCGCCAAGAAACCCGGCGGCAGAAGGCATGGCATCTGACTGAAGATGGAGAAAAACACGCCCATGAGAGAAGAAAGAAACTTGGAGAGACGATGGTCCTCATTCGCGATGGGCGTGGGAGATTGATCGAAGTACCTGCCAAGGAAGTAGGGGGACGACTCGACGCGAATATGGATTTATTCAGCATTCTGATGTATGCTGCAGCCGAAGGTGTTCTCACATACGGTGATGTTAGATTCGGGCCTATTCATCGCACAGACCGGCCAGAACCTGGGCGCCTGATACTGCTTTCAGGTGCTCACGCCACCTATGACATCAATCCACCAGAACCTCGAAGAGTTCACGGGCGTGAGAATGAGTTGGGATTGATTGACAACTGGCTCGATGGAACGAATCCTGCGCTCGTGGTTCATGGAATCGCAGGGATAGGGAAATCGACACTTGTTGCGCATTGGCTCACAACACGTCGGCCACACGAAGTGGAATACAGTCTCTGTTGGTATCCGACCCAACCTTGGGATACGCCCGTCGGCCTTGCAACATCTCTTCTTCACAGACTGAACGTCAGCGTAGAGAAAGATCCGTACCACTTGATTACCAGTCTTCCCCAACGACCGGGACAAAATTTCGACATCGATGCATTTCGTCGCCGGCTTTCGGCATTTCTAGTTGATTCCTCCACACAGGCAGACCGTCATCGTCCGAAGATGAGGGAAAAGGCGGGAGAAGAGGGTTTGCCACGACCATTGATCTGGTTATTCGTCTTCGACGACATCCACCATCTCGATGACAATGGTATGGCAATGCTTGGGGCGTTGTTACAGATTGCAGAGAAGACGCCTTTGCGTCTCATCCTGATCAGCAGGACTCGACCGACATTCTATGACCGTCGAGACGTTCACATCAGAGATAAAGTGACCGAAATAGCACTGGATGGGTTGACGCCAGATGAGATCGAAGATTGGATGGCGAATTTTGATGAGGAATTGACATTGAACGCCTCTGACCTTCACGAACGCACAGCCGGGCACCCTCTCGCTCTCGAATTGCTGGAATTGTATGGAAGTCCCACACACCCTGATTGGCGATCCTTCCTCGATGTCGAGGTGCTCGAAGTGCTTCCCACTGATGAGAGAATGTTACTCGCAGTCTTGGCAGAAAGTGACAGGCCAGTGGAATGGAGTATCCTCCAACGAGCTGCGTCATGGGAAGGGACGCCCCCAGAACGATTGTTACTCTATGGTCTGTTGTACGAAACGGATGATGGGTTTTGGATGCACGAAGCGATTCGTGATAGACTCCTTCTCGCTGGGCCTCAAACCCGTACAAAGAACGCTGAACTACTACAACGGTCGATTGAGGAAGCTAATGAGTAAGTCTGATGGACTATGTCTGCAAGAGATGGACATGGAGATTGCACCATCCATTCTCACAGCTGATCTTTCACGGTTGGCCGAAGATGCCGGACGAGCCTTGGAGAACGGCCTAAATTGGCTTCACCTCGACGTGATGGACGGCCACTTCGTTCCTAACCTGACAATTGGTCCCCCCGTAATCAGATCGCTTCGACAAGCTCTCGGACCTGACGCCCACTTTGATGCACATCTCATGATCTCGAATGCTGAGGAGATGCACTCGGAATACATCGATGCCGGGGCTGACAACATCACCGTTCATGTCGAAGCGGTGGACAACCTCCAACAATGTCTGCGCGAAATCCGTGAAGCTGGAGCGAACGTCGGCATCTCCCTAAAGCCAGATACTCCTCTCGAAGTCATCGAACCAGTCCTCAATGAAGTGGACCTCATTCTCGTCATGAGTGTGAATCCAGGGTTTGGAGGCCAGAGCTTCATGCAATCATCCATCGAACGAGTGCAACGGCTCAGAAGAATGATTGATGAGCATGTTGAAGCCGGCGGACAACAAATCACAATACAAATCGATGGAGGGATCAATGTGGGTACGATTGCTGCGGTTCAAGACATCGGTGTTGACTGTGCTGTAGTCGGTTCAGCACTCTACAATGAGCGGCCACTGGCTGACAATCTCGCAGAACTGCATGCAGCCATGGGGCGTCATGAAGCATGAAGGTACTCATCACATCGACATTATACCCCTTCCCTCAGACACCTTGGAGAGGTACATTCGTTCGAGACCATGTTCACTTGTTGAAAGAAGCAGGTCACGATGTGAGAGTCATTGCACCGCGCCCATGGGTCCCATTAGGTTGGGAGAAAAGGAACCCATCATTCCGTGGGTTACGGGGGGTTCCAAAAAGAATGGAAATAGAAGGTGTCGTCGTCGAAGCTCCCGTGTTCA
>CAZMJD010000034.1:6044-10931 GCA_964566385.1 uncultured Candidatus Poseidoniales archaeon
CCAGCGCAACCTCCCGCTCCACCAACTCGCTCTCCCCCCCTGCCGCGGCCCGCGGGGCCCTCCCCCCCCCAGCCACAGAGCCGCGGGGGTGGTCGAAGCTCCCGTGTTCAAGAGCATGCCCGGGGGGCGAAGTCCGCGTTGGGTAGCCAGACAATTACGGAAAGCTGCCAGAAAGGTGAGGAATCACTGGAATGAGTGGACACCTGACATTATACACAGCCATACAATTCTGCCTTCTTGTCACTTGGCTATCGAATACGGTAGACTCGTTGGTTCACCAGTAATTGCTACAGTTCCCGGGTGGGATTTCGATGAAGGTGTGAACAACAATAGAGAGGTTTTTCGTGAACTTCTCTCCTCTCTCAGTGTGCTATTATTAATGCGAGAGAGTCAGAAATCGGTTGCAGCAAGTCTTGAATTCACTGGAGAGATGCACGTTCTGCCTTATCCTGTCATCGTTGAGGAGAGCGTTCAGGTGGCAACTGGTTCACTATTGAATGAAGAGAACACATCTGAAAGGTCGTTCAACGTATTGTTCCCAGCGGGACCTGAACGACTTGAGAAGAATTTCAAGCTCTTCTCTGAAGCAATCAAAGTGCTCCGAACAATCCACGAATTGAATATCGACGTGTCCACACTTGGAGGCCTCAACCATGCAGATACCGTAGACAGATTGAGACAAGCAGATATTGTGGTCTATACATCCACTCGCGAAGGAGCACCTATCGTGGCACGAGAAGCAGTAGCGGTCGGGACCAGAGTCTGTGCAGTGGACATCGGTGATCTGGCGGAATGGTTGCCAGAGGAAGCGATAGCAGAGGCACCAACTGCTGAAGCAGTGGCCGATGTCATCAAAGCATCACTCGCCCTAGATGGCTCGGCATGGAGCCTCCCCGACCACTTCATGCCGGAACACTGTACAAATCGCCATATCGAAATCTATGAGCAAATTATTGCAGAGAACTGATTCTGATTCTTCAGCCACACACTTCATCGATAAGTGAGGTTGTGATATGTTCTACATCATGGTTGTTCAGAAGGTTGTGTAGTGGAAGTGTGATCTCTGAAGCAAAGGCTGACATAGCGACGGGATGATCATCTGGAATATACCCTAGGCCAGCATATGCTGTGAACATGGGCAATGGTTTGTAGTGAACATTGGTTGGTATTCCACGTTCAGCAAGAACTCTGATCAGATTATCTCGTTCCTTCACACCATACCCTTCGATTCGTAAGAGGTAGAGGTGATAGGACGTCTCTTTATCCTGCGTACTGAGAAGAGGGACGTTGAATCGGTCATTCTCAGTAAGAGCTGCATGATATCGTGTCGCAATTTGTTTCCTTCCAGATAGAATCTCATCATCGTAGCGACGCAGTTGGGCCAGACCTATCGCTGCATTCAGATCAGCCATATTGTGTTTCCAACCGGGAATGGCGATATCATACTCCCAAGAACCGGACTGCGTTTTTGCAAGTGCATCCTTTGTCTGTCCATGCAAAGAGAGAAGCATGAGTCGACGATAGATTTCATCATCATCTAGGACGGGGTTTTGCCTCCAAGTCACCGCACCCCCTTCTGCCGTGGTGAGATTCTTCACCGCATGGAAAGAAAAAACCGTGAAATCTGCGGCATCACCACTCATCCGGCCACGGTATCTAGCACCGAGTGAATGGGCACCATCAGCAATGACGACGATGCGTCCGAACGACTCTTGAAGTGTTCCAGAAACTGGTGAGAATAAATGACGATGGCGTTCAACAATGTCTAGAATCTCATCATAATCAGCAGGCATCCCCGCTATATCGACAGGGATGATTGCCTTCGTTCGCTCGGTGATGGCGTCCTCGATTCGAGCAGGATTGATGTTGAAATCATCGGGCTTAATGTCAACGAGAATCGGAGTTGCTCCACAATGAACGATGACACTAGCGGTCGAGGTGTACGTGTAAGCAGAGGTGATCACTTCGTCACCTGGACCTATGTCGAACATTCTGAGAATGAGTTCCATTCCTGCGGTTGCTGAATTCAGACATGCAGTCCTGCTCGAACCACAATATGTTGTGATTTCTCTCTCGAACTGCTTCGTCTTGGGTCCCGTGGTAATCCAACCAGAGCGTAATGTATCGACGACCTCATCGATCTCGGCCTGTGTGATATCAGGAGGAGAAAATTGTATCTTTCTGCTCATACCTGAATGCTCCTGCAACATCGATGAGTATGAATCATGTATTCGTGACCGAGGAGGTCATTGTCGTCACCGCCTCTCTGATAAATGAACGTAGTTCACTATCATCGAATCGTGGGGCTTCATCCGATCTCAATCGGCGGTCACCGAATGGTTCTGCCCCAACAGGAGGCTCCCACTGATCATCATTCCCCGGAGCGAGGATGATGTGTTGGCCAAGAATGAAGGCACGTTGTGCCTCGTCGGAGGTCAGTAGGTCCTCGTGCAATTTCTCCGCTCGAATCACACCTCGAACCTCAAGCCCAATTGTATCTTCATCACCTAATTCATTCCGAACAACTGTTGCAAGTTCTCCAAGTTGGAATGCTTTCATGCTGAGAACGAACGTTTCTCCACCACGAGTGAGGCGCAATGAATCAAGTATCAATTCTGCTGCTTCGGGAATCGGCATGGCAAACCTAGTGACCCGCTCATCTGATATCCATATCATGTTCTTTGTCATGGCTGAAAGTATCATTGAAGGAATCACAGATCCACGGCTACCGAGAACGTTACCGAATCTCACGCAAGTGAAAATGGTCTCACCTGTTGAATTACCATCCAACGTCAATTTCTCAGCGATGTATTTCGAGGCACCCATCGTCGAAGATGGATTCACCGCTTTATCCGTGCTAATGGTGACCATCATCTTCACTCCAAATTGCTTGGCCAGATCAACCACATTCTGAGTGCCAATGATATTGGTCTTCACAGCTTCAGTCGGATTCTGCTCACTGATTAGCACATGCTTGAGAGCCGCCGCATGGACAACTATGTCGATACCCCCTTCAAAAGCGCGAGACAGAGATTCACGGTCTCTGACGTCCCCGATGATGTACCGTACATTCGAGCGTGGGCCGAGTTCTTGTTGAAGGTAGAAATGCTTGGAATCATCTCTTGAGAAAATCGTGACGTGAACAGCACCGCGGTCCAGAAGTGAGCGTACAACCTGTGATCCTATGGACCCTGTGCCACCAGTCACAAGGAACCTGTTCGCAGTGATGTCCTCCATACTATCTCGATTGGTTGAGCGTTGATGTATCTATCCACCTGCCCATGGTCTTGGAGTTCATTCGTTAAGGAATATTGCGAGAGTATCACAAACTTGGGATGAGGATGAGATGTTCATCCATCTACGCTCATTGGACGGAAGACCATGATACGAAGTACATCCTGATCATTTGCTTCCCACCACATGTCGGTAGCACCATCGAGAATCCGTTCAGCACGACGTTGACAAAAGCGCTTTATCCAACGTTGGCTCTTGAAAAAATGAGGGGCCTTAGACAGAATCTTCAGCAAAAGATGTCCACGGTATCTACGATAGGACGGACATGGGGTCTCAGAGGGATGATAGAATCCAAAGCAGCATTCTAACTTGAATCCTGATTCCGCAAAAATGGATTTCCATTCATCATAGGTTCTGAATCTCTGATAGGCGGATGCTGTCATCTCATGCTGTGGAGTATATTCCATGGCAAGGAGGATGCCGGAAGACCCTAACATCTGGTGGAACTTTTTCAGTGTCACTTTGAGGGAGGAATCCTTCAAGATGTGTCCGAGCACGGTGATCGAAAGGATCAGATCTAGTGTGTGGGGCTCAATCGGAAGAGTGTCCACGTCATTGGTGCAGATGAATTCTATATTCTCTTTCAAACTATGACACTGACGTGCTATCTCTATGACTTCATTCGAAAGATCACTCGCTATGACGCGAACGAAGGTTTTGGAAAGAAGGGCAGCAAAGTCACCTGAACCCGTGCCGAAATCAAGCACTGAGTTCTGTGAACTCAGAACTTGTTCGATGATATGTTCAATTGCTAGAAGCCGTGCTGGTTGATCGAATGCATAAATCGTGCCATCGGCCCAACCAGTATGTTTGAACCTCCTTGTTCGGTCATTCCAGAATTGTCTGAGACCGTGATCGCTCCGAGACATATCAGCGCACGTTCCCATGAGTTCCTGTTTTCACGTGACTCTCGAGCACCTGATAGAATCTGCCCCTAGAACACTGCCTTAATCACTCATAGCAATATTCTCTGATTGCAGAAGCGCAGTGTTCATGAGGACCCGACTGAAGTTCATCATATGCCGGATGCTGAATGGATGGATGCCAAGGTTCGAGAAGCATTGCCGGATGCAGAGGTGACTGTGACTGACTTGACTGGAGCAGGGGATCATTTTCACCTACTTGTCATCGATGCTTCATTCGAAGGGATGCGCCCACTACAGCGTCAGAAGACAATCCTTGCACCATTCAGGCCATTCATTCCAAATCAAGTGCATGCACTCGACTTGAAAGCCCTCACGCCCAATGAGGCCGAGACGACAGATGTTACTATCTTCCACCCGCACGGTGGCGGTCAAGGCGTACACTTCAAAGCCATCACTAAACGTCAACAGAATGAGGAATGAGAATGAACTGGAGTGGAGAAGAACTGGATGCGTTGGTCAATGAACATGAAATCGTGCTCTTCATGAAAGGAACGCCAGAGATGGCAATGTGTGGATTCAGCAACAGGGCTGCTCAAGTACTCCAACAGCTTGGAGAGCCTTTTGCTGCGGTCAATATCTTGTCAGATCCAAAAGCGATCCCTTCAGTCTGCGAGTGGTCTGATTTCCCAACAATGCCACAGGTCTTCGTACATGGTGAGCTCATAGG
>CAZMJD010000035.1:0-10900 GCA_964566385.1 uncultured Candidatus Poseidoniales archaeon
TCACCGTACTGTACGACGGGGCTTGTCCCTTGTGCACAAACAGTGTAGAGTGGCTTCGAAAGAGGATGCGCCCCGGCAGATTGGTCTTCATCGATCTGGGTTGTGACGAAGGCATGGCATTACGGGCAGGTCTGCCAGCCACAATCAGGGATCTGGACACCATGTTCCTGATTCGATCAAGAGATGGTCGGTCCTGGGTTCGATCAACTGCAGCTCTGCTCTCAACAAGAGGACTGCGTCATCCTTGGCGATGGTTGGTCGCAGGCCTCATTGTGCCAAGACCAATCAGGGACTGGTGTTACCGTCAAGTGGCTCGTCGGCGACAACGTATCACTTGCACCAAAGCTGAATGCATCCACGAGTCTCAGTCAGATTCATCTTCGAATGAGTGACGCAGGACGAGCTCACGAGCTGCCTGAACCTCATCGACTCTTCGAACATCGGTGGAGTGAGGAGCGGTACACACAATCTCTGGATCCTCAGATAGAACCGTATGAAAGATTCGTGCGAATTCGTCGAGTTCCTCTTTGGATTCGGTTTCAGTCGGTTCGATCATGAGACATTCTGGCACGATCATCGGGAAATAGGTCGTCGGAGCCATCACACCATAATCGAGCAATCTCTTGGCGATGTCCTTTCCAGTCACGCCGGTAGTCTCCTTGACCGGAAGTATCGAGAGTGTGAATTCATGTTTCACCACGTCTGCGGGGGCACCGTCGACAGGCATAGCTGGAATATTGTCAAGAGAATGAGAATCTGGATTCATGATTCGATGCCGGAGATAATTCGCATTCAAGACTGCATGCTCACTCATGCGCTCCAATTCACGTCCATAGCGCCGATAGAATGCCCAAGCACGCACGACTGCTCCAGCATTACCATGCCACTGCTGGACCTTACCAATCGTCTTAGCAGGTGTGTGCCAGAAGTATCGATAGCCATCACCCGTAGCGCCGCCGCCTTCGACCGATTCACGTTCAGCAACAGGAGCTGGCAGGTAATCGGCGAGGTGTGACTTGACGCCGATCGGTCCGCTGCCTGGCCCACCTCCCCCATGAGGTTGACTGAATGTCTTGTGCAGGTTGTAGTGAACTGCGTCGAAGCCCATTCTACCGGGATCGGTCTTACCAAGAATCGCATTGAAGTTGGCTCCATCGTAATACATCTGACCACCGGCGGCGTGGACGATCTCGGCAGCCTCACCAATCTCTGGTTCGAAGATTCCGAGTGTACTTGGATTCGTGATCATCATTGCAGCAGTATCCTCACCCACTGCTGCTCTGAGTGCGTCGAGATCTAGACGACCATCCTCAGCACTTGGAATCTCGACGATCTCGTAGCCACACATGGCCGCAGAAGCCGGGTTCGTACCATGTGCAGAGTCAGGGACGATGACTTTGTCCCGATGACTCTGCCCGAGGTCACGGTGATATTCCTGAATGCATCTGATTGCTGCAAATTCACCCTGTGCTCCAGCGACCGGTTGTAGCGTCACAAGGTCCATTCCCGAGCAGATCTCAAGCATTTCCTGCATCTCAAAGAAAATTGAGAGCAGGCCCTGAATCTGATGCTCAGGCTGGAGAGGATGAATGCGGTCGATTCCGGGCAACTGTACAATCCGTTCGTTGATTCTTGGATTGTGCTTCATCGTGCATGACCCAAGGGGATAGAATCCAGTGTCGATGCCGAAGTTGCGTTGAGACAACCAAGTGTAGTGACGAACCAGTTCGGGCTCGCTCGCACGTGGCCAGCGAGGAAGACGAGCTCGGCGAAGTGAAGCAGGTACGGTTTCTGCCATACCTTCGGCCATCGGTTCGGGTTGAGACCACCCGGTTCCAGCCGCACCATTGAATTGATAGAGATCACTCAAGCATTCACCTCCTTGGTCCACGATGTCAGAGCAGAGACGAGTGAATCAATATCAGATTGACTGGTGCGCTCATCGCAACCAATGAGAAGACAACCTGACATCGAATCCCACCACTGGCCTAAATCCAAGCCACCAAGAACTCCTGCACGGTCCATGTGAGCGACTGCATCGGCAGCGTTGCCAGGTAGCTTCACAGCGAATTCACGGAAATTTGCAGCCCCTGGGTTGATGAGTTCGACTCCAGGAATCGAGCAGACCGAACGCTTGGCCACCTCGGTTGCTGAAGCAACGCGAAGTGCAAGGCGTTCAAGCCCTTCAGGCCCCAACATCGCCATATGCATCGCACCCATCAAGGCAATGAGAGTCTCATTCGAACAGATGTTTGACGTCGCTCTGTGACGTCGGATGTGTTGCTCACGCGTCGAAAGAGTGAGTGTGTAAGCATCTCGACCGTCCTCATCAACGGTCTTTCCAACAATCCGCCCCGGCATCTGACGCAGGAAATCCTTCCCACACGCGAACAGCCCGTAAATCGGGCCACCGGCGGTCGGGCCAATACCGAATGGCTGTCCCTCGCCAACGGTGATGTCAGCACCGTAGTTACCAGGCGCCTCGACGATTCCAAGAGACACTGCATCAACACCGACAATCAGTGCAGTGTGCTCACCGATGATCTCCTTCAGTCGAGCAATTCCTTCATCGAGCTCACCGAAGGCATTGGGCTGTTCGACATAGACTGCACAAGCCCCAGCAGCTGATGCTGCAGCATCAAGATCGATGCGCCCATTTTCATCATGCTCAAGAACACGCAACTCGATACCACCACCCTGCGTGTAGTTTTCAATCACTGACAGCCTGTGCGGAGGGACGAAACGGGAAACGTACACCACTCCCTTCTGAGTCGCCTTGCGACCCTTCACTCTCACAGCACAGGTGATTGCCTCTGCAGCAGCAGTGCTGGCATCGTACATCGAGACGTTCGACACCGGTAGTGCAACCAATTCAGAGACCATTGTCTGGAACTCCCACATCGCCTGCAGCATCCCCTGACTGACCTCAGCTTGGTAAGGTGTGTAAGAGGTCAGGAACTCGCCACGAGTCGCCAGCATGCCAACCATCGTTGGAACAAAGTTCCGCGCTAGACCGGCACTAAGGAAGGAAGGACGTGAGTCCAGATGGACGTTAGTGCCAAGCAATTGCTGAGCATCAGTCCATATCTCTTCCTCAGTTTGTGGAAGAGGTAGAGGCAAAGGTTCCGTTCTCCGATACTCGGCAGGGATGTCCGTGAACAGATCCTCCAGCGAGGATAGACCGATGACACGAAGCATCTCTTCCTCACGCCCGAGATTAGGGAGCATATCGACCATAACGGACAGAGCACGAACTGGATGCTCATCAAGCAATCGATACGAAATCTATGTCACGACGTTGACCCGAGGTGAGACTGTCCCTGCCGCTGGATTACACAACCAGCCTGGGACCTCAGAATCATCAGAACTCAGTTCAAGGACCTGTGAGGATACTTCCCTGAAATCGAATTCGTCCTCTACGATCCATTCACTCTCATCAGGTGACCAGACATAGATGCGGCCGGATTCCTGAGTCACCCACAAGTCAATCGATTCCTCAGGAGGTTTGGACACCCATAATGTCCATCCATCACCCCGTTCTTCAACCGACCAACGCTCTGGGTCCTCGCTACGCGCGTTGGTCAACCATGTGCGAAGGAAATTCGCAGCATCATCCTCCACAACAAGGACACTGAAGGATTGGCGCGCACAACGCCAATCTGCTAGACTGCTATCGCCAGTCCCCCAACGAGCCACTAACAAGCCACCGGACAGGAATGTCGTATGTTCTCCTCCGATTCCAGACATCTCATTAGCACTCTTCTCAGTGTAATAGCGTCCATCTTCGAGAGTTATTGCAGCATCCCAAGCAGCCTCGGAGATAATAGGAGGAATTGGTGTGGTGACCATTGAGAGGATACCTATGAACGCGACCGTACTGAGGATACGCTGCCTCTTTTCGTCCTTCGAAGGCCATGTCATGGCTTCTTGAATCCGTGAAGAACGAGATGCAAGATTGTCAACAACGAGCAAGGTCACCCCTGTCGAAGTAATCGCTAGAGGGAATGTAAGCAGTTGAGAGAGTCGTTGCTGACCCCAATCGGTAGGATAAGCGAAGATTCCAGTCAGTTGGCTCAATTGAAGAACTATACCTCCGAAAGCCACCAGACGAATGGGAGAGGAGATTGACGGTCTGAGGAACACGAATACGTTGAGAATGAATGCCCCGATGAACCACCACCAATTGGCCATGAACCACTGGTCATCAAAGGAAGGAGTGAGGAAACCTTTCGCTACCGATGCAGTAGGATACGTTCCGTCCTCATCCACGATGATTTCTGAAGGAGGCAAGATGTTGAGCTCTATCCAACCTATGGTATCTCCAGCTACAAGAGGAATCGAGACTGTGCGATCAGGATAGAAACCGTTCATCCTCAACCACACTTGAAAGCGTCCGGACTCCGCTTTGACTTCTGCAATAAGGGAGCCATCATCGGGTTGATCGACTCTCGTATAGGATACTGATGATTCATTCTGCCAATATATCGACTCAATCAACAATGTCTCAGTGCTGAATAACCCACTCACATCTCCTAATCTCAGAACAATGGTGTCTTGAACATCCTCTCCCGGTTCTAGGATACACTCGAAGGGAATACTCAGTGCGGTGCGATCAGGACGATCCAACTCAATGGAAGGTGAAGGTAGGCAGACGAATGTGGTTGCACTTGTCGGAAAAGGCCATGCTGGAGCACTGAGAGTCAGATTAGTGGTCTGCACAATACGGCCATCATCTCCGGCGATGATTTCAAGAGAGCCCTTACAATTCTTGATTTCCTCAGTGTTGGATAACCCTAGACGAAGGATGGAGCCATTCTTCCACAATGAGATGGGTCCCATTCCACCTCCCAAGCAGCCATCTTCGCTGGAATTCCAACGTAGACTTGCAGTCATTGGACGCTCATCGAGTAGCTGAACCGTCAAGGGCTCACCCTCACTTAGAATCACAGTAGAATTGGGCATGTCTGCGAGAATCTCACTCGAATCGATGGTTCCATTGTCAGACCACAGTTCAATAGCACCAACAGGAGTGAATCCAAGACCGACGTCCCAGCCATATTCAGCGAGATTCCAACCGAACGAGGCACTCTCGTTGAGGCGATAATGAACCGTTTCAGCTTCCAGACCACAGGTTCGTTCGGCGGCGTGACCGGAAAGCTGTACGACCACACAAGTGGTTGGTGGGAGGCTGGTTCCATTGATCGAGATACCGCTGAGCTGAATCGTAGACAGGTTGTTTGATAGCAATTTCACCACAGGAGGTTCGGCGAGAAGCGACGCATTGTCCTGAACCCTCACAATGGTCTCAGCATCATGTGAAGTCGTAAGGGCAAGGGACCAACCTTCTCCCTCCACATCTGGCTGGGCACGCACCGAAAATGGTTCACCACTCACTTCAACTGAGACCATGTTCGAAACAGAAAGAAGACGCGGCTCCTCACGTTTCTCCGTGTTAACAGTGGCTACCACGAGAGATGTCTCATCATCCCACTCAAAGGAGACATGAGATTCGTCAAAACCAGGAGTCTGATCAATGGGGCTTGAATCTGGATCACGCCAATCTATGGTAAATCCAGAGATCGTGAACAAACCGACAAGGCTGGGAAGAAGGAAAAGGACAACTACCCATGTCGTTCGGTTCACCGATTCAGAACGCTGTTCAGCGAATTGTGATAACAGCAACGAGCCGACCAAAATGGCTCCGAAGAACAGGGCCACATACAGTGTAGTGATGTTGTGAAACGAAGCAAGGCCAAGCGATAGAATTACCAACGGAACAGGGCGGAGGTTACGTTTGAATCCCCCCCACTCATGCAACAGCGCAACGAACATGGTGTAGGCAAAGGCTTGTGGCAAAGGTTCCATCGACTTGTTCGCCACGATGGCAAAGGGGTTGAAAGGGGCGACACACAACAAACACAGGGCAAAGAAGGTCCAGCGTTGATCCTGTAAGAGATATTGCAACCACCAAGCAATCGTAAGAATGAGAAGAACGGAATTGACACCAGGAAGGACGAGGTGTATACTCGATGGATTCATGCCTAAGGACATAGATGCCATCAATCCATGCATACCAAGGGGGTACACTAGAGGGCCAGGGAGGGGCTGAAGCCCTAGAAGAAGGCGTTGAATCATTTCGGCATGAATGAAAGTATCAGGAGAGCGGGGAACGGGTGAGACAACAGCATGAGTGAAGCGAATGAGGCACGCAATCAATGTCAACCCAAGAGCTGCCTTGGCCCAACCTCCTGAAGGCCATTCGAATGCAAACAGAGGGGCAAGAGCATCGTCCTTACTCTTAACATAAAGAATGAACGCGATACCTGCATTTGCAGTAAGTACCCATACCCATAGGTAAGCCTCCAAGATAAACAAAGTGTAACTGACAGCCGCAGTGCTGGCGAAACAGAGCAACGTTGCCAACAATAGCGGTGGCCACCTGAGTTCAGATGTGGACTGATCCAAGGCCATTCTACGGGCGACAGGGAACCAAGGGGCAACGTGCAGGGCTAGGCCCGTGAACAATAAAGCGAGCACCAACACATCCATGGTCACCCTACCATCTCTACACTCGCTATCAAGCCTGCTAAACGACACCAGATGAGAGCCCATTTCTCCACACAGGTGCAATAACAGGAGCGAACATCATAGAGTGGGCGACTTCAACGAACATTATGCCTCCAACGGGTACGGTCATAATCGTGGCAGCGGCACGCCCGAACTTCATGAAAGTCGCACCTATACTTCGTGAACTTGAACATCAAAACATACACTCTACACTGGTTCATACAGGTCAGCACTATGATGCGAATCTGTCAGACATATTCTTTCAGGACCTGAATCTCCGCCAACCGGAAATCCATCTCGGAATCGGTTCTGGTTCGCACGCATTTCAGACTGGCCGTGTCATGGAAGCCTTCGATCAAGTACTGGAAAATATTGACGCACGTTGTGTCGTAGTGGTCGGCGATGTCAATCCAACATTGGCGTGTTCTCTGACGGCAGTCAAGCGCCAAATCCCGGTCGCCCACGTCGAAGCTGGACTGAGGAGCAGAGATAGAACGATGCCGGAAGAAATCAATCGGATTGCTACCGATGTGATTTGCGACCTATTACTGACAACTTCAGCCGACGCAGATGACAACTTGATTCAGGAAGGTATTCCATCGTCACGCATCCACCGAGTAGGGAATGTTATGATTGACAGCCTGCTACATGGAGTTAAACGATGTTCAGGACATTTCAAAAGAGCCACTGGAAGCGAAATCCCAGAGAATTGTGCTGTTGTGACTCTTCACCGTCCTTCAAACGTCGATTATCCAGAACGTCTACAAATTCTGCTCGACCAATTGGATGCCGCAGCCCAGATACTGGACCTTGTCTGGCCAGTTCATCCAAGAGCACGTGCTCGGTTGCAAGAATTCGGGATGTGGGATAGATTGAACGAGCATTCAAACATACATGTGTTCGATCCCCTTGGATACCTTGCATTCATCGATCTAATCATCTCTTCAAACATCGCCATCACCGATTCAGGAGGGCTTCAGGAAGAAACTACAGTACTCGGAATCCCATGCCTCACCATTCGAGAGAACACAGAACGTCCCATCACTATCGATAGAGGGACAAATACCCTGATCACCTCGGACAAGTTAGACACCTTACCGGAAACCATCGCGATAAAGGCGACAACTCCCCCACATATACAGAATCTGGACATCGAAGGTTGGGATGGAAAGGCAGCATCACGAGTTGTTCAAGTCCTAATCGACCTTATCGGTGAATGAGGTCATCGTAGAGCTGCCTCAACTTCTCTGCCTCTTGGGACCATGTGGGAACCTCACTCGATATGGTGAATGAATGACCATCTTGTTCCCATTCATCTCGTGCGTCGACAAGGATTCGTGCCAGGGCATCGACATCACCCGGTTCACACGTCCAGCCCCAGCCATTCGATTCAGTCCAGTCGCCCATCACAGAATTGCTGATGGTAACGACCTTGCGAGCCATCATTGCAGATTCGAACAATTTGTTAGGCAGGGCGGCTCGCACGAGATTGACATCTCCTTTGAAATCACCACGGTCGGCCGTGTACACGCAAAACTGTAGTGCCACTCCAGACATAATTTCAGATAACTGATCCATCGTATATCGACCCGTAATCGTGGCTTGGATGTCAAGGTCCGCCGCTCTGGATTCAACCAATTTCGTGACTGCGTCATGCGAACGTCCCGATCCAGCAATACGCAGATTGGGTCGTTTATCGGCAGGAAGAAGAGAAATAGCCGACATGAGGTGATTGAACATCTCGACCTCGCGCACATTTCCGATGTAACCCACAGAGAACTCTTCTGGCATGGGAGAGGATATTTCTCCAATATCTGGAAGATTGAGGATTGTTCTTGGTTCGGCGCCCCAACTCATGTAATGTTCGGCTAAACCGGGATAGCCACCCATTCCATTGGATGAAGTGATGAGGATATCTGCCATCCTTGCATAGCGCCGATCACGGCGTTTGAGGAAGAGTGCACCCAAGCGGCGGAGAATTGACCTTGGACGACCCATGGTCAACCAAGTCCAATAGAAATCGTGCGCATCAAAAACGAAGCGCCCACGACCTTCTGTCTTCCATCTCAGGCCCACACGACACGTATCCTGGTCATGTGAATGGCAGACAAGAGGGGGGTCATCAAGCATGGCTTGATAGGCGAATCGATGGAACCGGCGCAGGCCTTTCCAGGTCTGGTACAAAGCCCCATAGGACTGCCGCCCGTGCTGGAACCGTTCGATTCGGACACCACGAATCGTCTCAGAAGATGGATAGGATGATTCTCGATCCCAAGCGAGAATCCGAACATCATAACCCCCTTCGACAAGAGCTTCAGCCTCTTTCTGGACCCTTGGGTCAGGGCCATGCCCAT
The DNA here is from genome assembly GCA_964566385.1 of uncultured Candidatus Poseidoniales archaeon. Lineage (GTDB taxonomy): Archaea > Thermoplasmatota > Poseidoniia > Poseidoniales > CAYMED01 > CAYMED01. The sequence goes on from CAZMJD010000035.1 coordinate 8,922, forward strand.
TGGAGACAATCATGTCGATTCGACCACTCACGGTAAGCCGTCAGGAGAGAGCGTTATTGACGTAACTCAGCCATAGGGCACCGAATCTACAATTCAGAAACAAATACACTTTACTGACGGACAATGGAGTCATACGCTGATAAGGAATACCGTGAAGGCGGTATTATGAGCAATCAAAAGGATGTGCTCGGAGTCGTAGGATTGGGATACGTCGGGCTCCCAACGGCATTGGGGTTGCTTGATGCAGGATTCTGCGTGATTGGCGTTGACATCGACGAGCGACTGGTTGACGATCTGAATCATGGACGCGGAGGGAGGGGACACATGCCTGCCTCTCTACCTAACATCGGTCCGAACTGGCAGGTATCCACCAATGCTAACGTCCTGAAGGATGCGGACATCATTCTGATTACTGTACCGACACCTGTTGGAGATGACCTCAGACCAAACCTAAGACCTGTTGAGTCAGCAGCTTCTGCCGTCATGAACTGTATCACTGACAGTGATTCACGGCCGGTCACCGTCGTCCTTGAGAGTACGGTGTATCCTGGTGTTACTCGAACCATCATTGGAGACGCTGCAAAGAGCGCTGGTCTCGAAATTGGTGTCGACGTGCACCTCGCATATTGTCCCGAGAGACTTGTCCCCGGCGACGACAAGCATGGTGTTCGCCAGGTGCCAAGAGTTGTTGGCGCAGATGATCCAGAGGTAGGAGAGCGACTTGTCGAGATGTACAGCAGGTTGACCAGCGGCGAGGTGACTTACGTTGGGAGACCAGAGGTCGCTGAAGGTGCCAAAGTTGTTGAAAATGTTCAGCGGGACCTCAACATTGCTCTTGTGAATGAACTCTCACTTATTCTGCCGGCCGTTGGAGTCGATGTTGAGGATGTGTTGGACGCGGCCGCGACAAAATGGAATTTTCACCGCTATACACCCGGAGTTGGTGTAGGGGGACATTGTATTCCCGTCGATCCATACTACCTGATGCGACGAGCCGAGGAACTCGGAATAGGTGCTGAACTGATCAGTGCTGCCAGATCCGTCAACAGTTCAATGCCGTTGAAAGTCGCTGAAGAGGTTGAAGAGATCTTGACGCAGAATGGGGTAGATACCCAGAACGCTTGCGTTGTCATTCTTGGCTGGAGTTACAAGCCTGATGTCCCAGATGGTCGAGAGACACCCGTAGAGCCTCTTCTTGAGAGCCTGACGTCAAGAGGGGTATCAGTAACCGTACACGATCCATTCACCATCGATCTCCAGGATCAGATTTCAGAGAAACACCATCCCCACCTGACCGCCAAGCAGGACGAGTTCCGTTCGTTCCGGCAGCGCGGTATCGGCGAGACCGTCGAGGATGGTTCTCAGCGATATCGTGATTCTTGCAACAAGCCATTCAATGTATGACGAGGAGTTCTTTGAGAGTCTGCGCAGGAATGCACGCCACCCATTGTTCTATGATGGTCGGCGTTCGACCGACTTGGGTAGTCTGAAGGCAAATGGATGGTCCGTCTATGCAATCGGTCGCCCGTGAGCAACTGAAGAGTCACACGAACGGTGGTGTCATCATCCGCGCTGGAGTGCTGCGGCGAGGTGATGCTCGAATGTGGATCTCATCGCTTGGCTCAACGTTGGAGACAAGAGCAAGACCAATGCCAAGGGAGTCCAAAGAAGGCGAGGGGCCGCCTGAAGTGACCCAACCTACGTGCTGACCATCCGAGTTCTCTACGGTATGACCTGGTCTTGGAGGTGGGCCACGTGATACGAGTTCAAAGCCGACAAGTCGAGGTGAAGTCGCATCAGCGGCCACCTCAAGGTTGCTCTGGCGTCCAGTGAATTGGGTATCGAGATCTATTCCGAAGGGCGAGTTGGTCTGAATCGAGCGAAGGGAAAGCACATCACGCGGGACTGGCCCCTCCTCAAGGTCCTCAAGACCAGGCCAAATGAAATCCTGACCTGAGAGAAGATACCCTTTCTCTAGA
>CAZMJD010000036.1:0-2115 GCA_964566385.1 uncultured Candidatus Poseidoniales archaeon
ATCATCATTGCTCTCAGCTTGGGCTTGGAATTCACAACGTCCTGAATTCACCTGGATGGAAGTATCTGCGAAGGGTTCCTCAGGTGAAATCAGATGGGTGATTGAAGCGGAAGGCGACACCTCAGGATCATCGATGGCTCGAACCACCGGTGCAATCACATGCGCGCTTGTTGAATGGATTGAACGGGCTGAATTAGGTCCAGGCATACATCCTCCAGAAACACTTCCTTCAGATGCCTTGGCACATTGTATCGATTGGTATGGCAAGAGTGGAGTCACAATGACGTGTGAAGAAACGGTTTGAATCGTCTCATCGGCGCTGGAATCTTCCATCTTCCAATCGTAACCAAGCGCCTTCAGTTTCGTGCATGTACCACTGATTTCCATCATCGTTGTTCACGTATTGTCCGCCTGCAGGAAGCTCTGTCCACTCAACGACCCATTGCCCACTATCATTGATCTGATATCCGGACATGATGTCGCCCCCATCTTCACCATCATCTCCCATCTGTTTCCTCATCAGCAGAAGGACAATGGCAATGATAGCGATGATTGGCACAATCACAGCAGCACTCAGCGCAATACCGCCCCCACCACTCACACCTGCGGCAGCACTGCGTTGATTCGTATCACTAGATGGACCGCCCGCTGCAGGATTCTTTGAATCAGACAGGTTGGTATCAGTTGAAACATTGCTAGTTGATTGATTCATCTCATTGGTTTCAGAAGATTCATCCTCGATATCTTCACTCCCTTCGGTGTCGTTTGTTTCCGTATCTGAATGTACCTCCTCCCCAAAAGGAGTACTGTCCATCCCATCAATCATCCCATCTCCATCAGTATCAGGATTCAAAGGGTTCAATCCACGTGCAACTTCAATTCCATCCATCAATCCATCAGAGTCGGTGTCTGGACGATTCATATTCGTGCCATATTTGATTTCATCCTCATTGCTTAGGCCGTCCAAATCCTCATCCCCGTCCTTATCAGTTACATTCCAATCAATATCCCCATCGTTTGATTGAGTGATGGGGCAAGCACCTTCGGTGGAATCAGGAGGGAGTGGGTCATTCTCATGAATGGCCACAGTTTGCTCATTCGTACAGATCATCCTGAGATTGACCTCACCTTTCCCAATCGAAGGGTCCAGTGGCGCTGCATCTTCTAGATCTGGGACTCCATCCCCATCATCATCCCCGTCAATGGCGTTGCAATCACCATCTCCGTCAGTATCGATTGGAACATCGTTCGCATCGAGTGGATTTGAATAGCACGTTATCTCCTTGCTATCGAGGTGCCCATCCCCATCATCATCCGTGTCTAGGACATTGCATTGCCCATCTTGGTCAGTATCGATTGGAGTTGAATCACCATCACGTGGATCGGTGTTACACTCTCCTTCTGCAATGTCAGACCACGAATCCCCATCATCATCCTCATCCTCCTTATCACAGATTCCATCCCCGTCTAAGTCTGCAGGAACAGATGATTGGTCCATTGAATCAGTTCCACAGACATCTTCATCTTCATCAGTCCATGAATCGCCATCATCATCGAGATCAGCATTGTCCCCAATCCCATCTCCATCAGTGTCAAGTGTTTCAGCAGCGTCATTCGGGAATGCATCGGCATTATCTCCGACTCCATCCCCATCAGTGTCATCCCATTCAGCAGGGTCGTTGGGGAACACGTCTGCATTATCCCCTACTCTATCCCCGTCTGAATCGATTGTCTCAGTCCCATCTTCAGGAAATGCATCAGCGTTGTCCCCTACTCCATCCCCATCAGTATCCCTTGTTTCGGTCCCATCATTCGGGAATGCATCGGCATTATCTCCGACTCCATCCCCATCAGTGTCAAGTGTTTCAGCAGCGTCATTCGGGAATGCATCGGCATTATCTCCGACTCCATCCCCATCAGTGTCATCCCATTCAGTTGGATCATTCGGGAATGCATCTTGCACATCAGCAACCCCATCTCCATCTGAGTCAAGAGGTGGTGGCGGTGGCGCGGTGCTGAATGTTGAGATGGTCAGGGTATAATTTCCAGACCCAGTATAAGCCTCGATTGTGATGTAAATGATTCCAGCAGTGATATTCGTCCCATTCGATGAGA
>CAZMJD010000036.1:2215-10849 GCA_964566385.1 uncultured Candidatus Poseidoniales archaeon
CAGTCCCACTTGAGAGATTGAGTGCGAAGGCATCGGTGATATCATTCGTATCATGGACGTATCCCGTATATGTCCCTGGCCCGGTAAGGTTCACAGCTGTAGCAGTCGTATTACCTGCATCCTTTCCACTCCCCGCATCATTTTGTCCAGTTCCAGTAGAACCTCCCCCTGATGAGGAAGTTGAGAATGTGGTGATCGTCAAGGTATAGTTACCAGATCCATTGTAAGCACTGATGGAGATGTAGATGATTCCAGCAGTAATGTTCGTTCCATTACTCGTGACGGTTTCTGGATTTCCAGTCAGACTGTAATCCACTAATGATACGTTTCCATTCCATAGATACAGATCGAAATCATCACCGGTTGGCATTGTGAGTGAAATATGTACTCCAGTTCCATTCGAGAGATTGAATGCATACGCGTCTGTATCATCACTTGTATCATTGACATATCCTGTGTATGTTCCAGCCCCAGTGATATTGACGGCAGTTGCAGTGGTGTTGCCAGCATCAGTTCCAGAACCTGCATCATTTTGGGCAAAGAAGACCCCTGGAGCTAGGTAGGAGAGATATTCCTCTTCAACATCGAACATCGGTACGATGAGAGAGCACATCACAAGTACAAGACAGACCGCAAGAGGGCCACGCCATTGATTGACAAGAGATGCCATCTCTATCGAGGCCCCCCCCTTCTTATTTGAACTTCCGCAGATATTTTGATTCTCTTCCTAACCCGAACCATATGGCAAGCGTAGGGGAACTGCATATGCTGAACACATGCCCATTCACGTGGAAGGTCCGCTCACTTCTTTCGTATCTGAACATTGAGTACGACCAGATTTTTCTCAATCCCCTGAAGATCAAGAAAGGAGTTTCCTTTGCTGGAGATTGGGGTAAAACACCTGTTTGGCGCACTTCTGCTGGCGAAGTGGTTGTTGATTCAACTCCGATCATGAAGCATATAGACACTCATCACAATGACGGAAAGTTGTGGGTCATGGATGATGAAGAACGGAGGGATCGCTGGCTTGATTGGGCAGATTCTAAAGTCAAAGATGCCACTATTCCTATTCTGTATGGCTCACTTAGAGCCGCTCTTTCAACGACGAGAAGTGTTGCAAAGCACGAGAGATTTGGTCTCATTTCTGGTCGTCTTTACGCATGGGCAGGGTTCCCAATCATGTGGGGTATCATTGCAAAGAAACGGGGGAGAAAAACAGGCATGAAGCCAAAAGAGCTCTGGCATAACCTTCTCGATCAATGGTGTGATGAGATTGGTTCATCTCCCTTCTTCGGTGGTGAATCACCCCATCTCGTTGATATTGTAATACATGGATATATGAGTTCAATTGAACTTCATTCGAAGGCGTTTCGTCACATTTCTTCACATGAAAGAGGAATGAAATGGTTCAAACGGCTTACTTCTCTCTCCATGGCTGAATGAGTGCTTGGGCTGCAATATAGGGTGATGACTAAAACCGTCACTTTCTTCGATGGCCTATGCAGGATGACCCCGACTCTCCTGCCTTACCTAGAGATCTCCTCATTATTGCATGCATACTTCTTTTCTTCACCGTAGGTTTCCTTTCTCCAATATATGTGGCGACCGCAACTCCTGCTGAGACATCTGAAGCATCTGGTTCCGGTAAATTTACGACCATGTGGAAGGCTGGCACAGTGGTCACACATTCGGAGTGGTCCAACGCGACCCCGTTCCTTGGTCTTGAGAACAGTACCGAGTCCTCCTTCACTGAATCGAGTTCAACCCCCTCAATCTTTGAGCCATCCGGTGACGATGTCTTCCATCAAATGAGCAGAGCTTTCCGAATGCAGATGTTCCTTTTCGCTATTTTGGCGGGGACGATCATTGCACGATGCCATCACCCAGTTCGTTCAAAAACCGCTCAACATGGCCCTGCAATCATCGTCACTGCTCTGATTTCTCTTGTAGGAATATGGGGCCTATCTGGCCTTGTAAGTGATGCAGGAGAGCAGGCAGCCATCGTTCTTGAAGTTGAAGCCATCCCTGCTATTGATACCGATTTTTTTGGTGGAGGGATTGTCAAAGAAGATGAGGGCTTGACATCTTTCGATGTTGACATTTCTTGGCGACCCTCTATATGGTTACTTGCCCCATTATTTCTCATTATCACCTGTATTTTTTTCATTGTCTCAGAATCGATGATTCTGTTCAAAGAATCAGACCCTATCACTCCCCACTCCACTCATATCTCCATTGGTGATTGGGGTTCGACGGCGGCTGGCTGCCTTGCCGCCCTACTCACTCTTGTAGCCATATTTTCACCTTGGTATGGTGCAAGTACCTTGAATGAGGATTCCAGCGAGTTACTTCAAGGAAATGGAAATCAATCTGTTACTATTGGTCTATGGTCTGCCTCCCAAACCACAGAAAATCAAGATTTACTTATCCTTACCGAATCTCTTGACCGAGGGCCAACAAGTGGAATAGCCCCATTGAGTGAGCGCTTGGACTCACTGAAATGGTGGCTTGTCCTTTCTTCTTTTCTCTTCATAGTGGGGTCGATTCTCTTCTTCCTTCCCGAAGGCCGTCGCCCCAATATTTTACCCTCAATCGTCCTTCTCCTTGCTTCATTCATCGTCATCTTCATGGGAACTGCAGATCTTGACACAACAGATTCAGGATTTTCCTCTTTGGAGGATGAAGATATTGCAGTTTTTTCCAGCCTTTCTCAATCACCATTCGATGATAACATGCGCATAGTTTCAGGTTCTAAAATCAGCCATGGTACCATTTCCTCTCCATCGGGTGAAGATATTGCTCCAGGATCTTTAGACACTTCAATCGTGAGTGGGCGTTCCCTAGGTGCCCATGCCGTTGTTTTCCTCCTCCTCCTCTCATTTGTTCTATTTACTTCAATCACTCTTTCCTCTTTGTTCACTGGTTGGGAGAATAGTGAATTTGACCTTGATGATTGGCTAGTCGCTCAACGAGGTCGAATCAGGGCCTTTGGTCCTCTCGCAGCAGTGATTCTGATAGGTGCCTCAATTACGGGCAGCCTCCTCATCATTGAACGTACTCAACGAAATCCGTTTCTTGGCACCTCCACTTCTCAAACATTGATTGTCACCTCTGACGTGATTACAACTCAGGATATTGTTTATGACGCGTATGAAGCCACCCCTGAATTTGTCTGCACCAATGGCGATCAGATTCCGGCCTCATTTGTCAAGGATGGGTCTGAGGATTGTGGTGACGGAAGTGACGAATCTTCGACTGCAGTCAAACCCAAACCAGTCATTATTTGGTCGGCTCCAGCTGGAAATAGTGTAGCCCATGAATCTACTGAAAATGAAGGCTCATCTCTCTCCGATCAAGTTCTTGATGGCAGATTGATCCGCCTTGGCTCATTTCTTCTCGCCCTTTTGTTATTCGCTTTCGCCGCTGCGATACCCCAAAATCCCTCTTCGACTCTTCACCATCGTCGCCATCTTGTGGGAGCGATAGGGTGGGGCATTCTCACTTGTGCGATGCTCATCTTACTTTTTCAACACGCTTCAATTGCAGAAGCCTTTGCAGATGATATTCTAGCTGGATATACTGGCGATGCACGTGAAGCAATAACGAATCTTGAGCGAGGGCGTTGGGGACGCTTCTCAAGTGATGCTGGTCTGAGTTATGATTGGTCCCCTGGCTCATCTTCGCTATGGACTCTAGCTTCTCTCGTAGCGTGTGCTTCTATCATGGGCGCTCATGTCATTGAATTCACAGGACGTCGTAATTGGAAGATCATTACCCCGTGGTCATCATCTCCAACTCTTTCTTCTCCTTCAGGGTCTGAAGACATCCCCCCTATCGATGACAATACCATTAACATCGCTACCTTCGTTGTTGGAGTTCTTATCGTTGCAGGTATCGGGGCGGCAGTTATTGGTCCCTGGTGGTCATCTACGAGCACGTATCTTCTTCCAGATGAACCGATAGATGATGAGAGTCAGGTCCCTAGTGGTTCCACCACTTCTGAATTGATGACATCCATAGGCCTCTGGGGTTTACGAATCGACGAACTTCCAGATAATGACACTGCGGCCCAATTACTGACAGATGGGGAACCAGTGAACACAACAAAGACCCAGAATGGAGGCGACATTGACTTACTCGATACAGGGCGCCTCATCACATCAATGAGGGCACCAGCACTCTCCACCCTTCTTCTCTCAATAGCACTCACAACGATTCTTTTCTTTAGATGGAGGCAAATTCCTCTTCCCTTCGGATTTCAAGAGATGTCAAAGTTCCTCATTGCGTTATTCGCGGTCTGTCTTGTGTTAACGATTGAGATAGGCCTCACTGAATTCGAGACTGATATTGAACGCACGCTCCGCCTTGATGGTCGTCCGGAATCGGGTACTGAAGGCATCAACCGTGCAACCATTTCTGTGCAGATGGAGGGCGTACCTGGTGCGGCTGCTCATGAAGAGATTAGATGGGGGTTAGAATGGGGTTGGCTTGGTCTCCAACTTGCTCGATTATGTGCATGGGCGTTTGCTATTTTCACACTGACGAGATACTTCACTTCTGGCATTGACTACAAAACCCATCTTTTGAATCTCAAGCGTCCGGCTAATGCTGCATTTACCTCTTTTGCAGTCGCTGTGACAATCATTGGTGCTGGGATGGGAAATGTCTTCGCTGTGGCTACGGGTATCTCAGAGAAAGTAGGTAGCGATGACGGCCTGCGAACGTGGGATCTCTCGCTTTCATTCAACGACGAATCGTTCTTCGGAGACCAGGTTGAGATGGCGGATGATGAATCTGTACAGTTCCCAGTCGACCTTTCGCAATTGATTTCCATGACGAGCGATATCCGTTCTGTTTTAATCACCATAAGTTGTGATGAAGGAGCAACTGCATTCGGTGGTGGTGAAGATCCAGACTCGATAGATTTCACCATTTCTCCACCATCGGCCTCCTCCCCCTTCCTTGTGAGTGGGTCGCTGAGTGGAACAGTTCAATGCAATACACCACCCCCACAAACCGAATGGCGATGGTCCGGGGTGGATGATGTTCCTGATACTGTCGAATCGACATCTGGTGACCAAGCCATCGCTCCGTATCAGTTCACTGAGTTCGAAAATATTTGGAGCATTGAGATATCATCGAATGTTGAAGGTGAGGGGGTAGCTGTTGGTCCAATCGATCAAGCAACAGGAGATGACCAACTGTTCGCAAATGTCGATGTAGGTGGCGATTCTTTCACAATATCAGCATCGCGTCAAACATCATGATTATTCTTCACTATCATTTGCTTGAGCATTAGTTCGAATCAATCCAAGAAGAACGATGATTGCCAGAAAGAAACTCCAAGCCATCATTGGAATTGAGACCCCAACAACTGTATTTCCGTAAAGGTCCTCTGTTCCTGGCCATTTTACAACATCACCGAAAACTGTCACTAAACGCTGAGTGCATGGGGCATCAAGTGAGCAACTCGCTTTCACACTGCTTGGCCAAAATTGCATCCGTACATGGTAGGAAGCGAGTGCGAACCCAATTCCTGCAATTACCATTCCATAGATGCGAACTCCATCATCAGCTCGTAGTACTCCAAGAGGTAGAAGAACTGCCAATGGATACATTGCATGTCGTTGGTAATGGCAGAATTTGCAAGGGGTGAACCCCGCGAATTCAGAATAATACAGTGATCCGAAAGTAGCCATGACGGCTACAAGGGCAGCAAAACGGAGTCCCTGCCCGTCGAGCAGGTTCCTGATTGTTTTAGTGAGTTCAAGGTCAGGAAACCCTAATGCAAGGATGGCAAGGGCGATTGTAACCATTAGGAGAATTACTGAGCCACCCGCGAACAATATGCTCACAGTATTGACATCCACCATACTCTCCCCTCTCGATGCTGCTACTCAAGCCTGTTCCTCCCCTGCCCCATTGCAGGTATAACCACTGAACAAAAGGAGGAACCCCATCCTCTTCATTCATCTGTTGGAAAATAGCCTAGATTCATGTAAAGGTGATTTTCAGCCTCTTTCACTTCAATCCCCTTCCTCTTCGCATAATCTTCGACTTGTTCACGATCAATCTTTCCGATAGAGAAGTATTGAGCCGTTGGATGTCCGAAATATAATCCACTCACACTTGCCGTAGGGTGAATTGCACAATGTTCAGTCAACCCCATTCCTATTCTCTCAGCATCGAGTAATTCGAACACCTTTCTCAATTCTGTATGGTCTGGACATGCAGGGTACCCATATGCTGGCCTGATACTTCGATAGGTTTCCTTGAGAATATCATCAAAAGTTGTCCCCTCAGCATCGGGAAATCCCCATTCCCGCCGTACTTTGGCATGCAACCATTCAGCACATGCCTCTGCAATCCTGTCCGCGAGAAGTTGAACCATGATCGCATTGTAATCATCCCCATTGGAATTGAACTCCTCCCCCATTTCATCTGCTCCGATGCCTGCCGTGACTGCGAACAAGCCAATGTAATCGCTATTTCCACTTGGTGCTATGAAATCAGAAAGACAACGATATGCCGACTCACCGCGATCCTGTTGTTGCCGAAGCATATTGAGTCGAATCAATTCCTTCTGGCGGTTATTATCGTACAAGATGATGTCATCACCCTCACTGTTAGATGCCCAGAACCCATACACTGCATTCACAACAAATCTCTTCTTCTTGATGATTTGATCAAGCAGAATCTGTGCGTCTTTGAAGAGTTCCTGAGCAGCTTTACCATACGTCTCATCATTAAGAACATCTGGATATCGCCTTGGGATGTCCCAAGAAGTGAAGAAGAATGTCCAATCAATAAACTCCCTTATTTCATCGAGTGAGATTTCCTGGAGGATTTTTGGTCCAAGGAAAGGAGGTTCTAAGATGTCATCAGTATTTTCCCATTCAATGATGGCCCCTTTATCCCTTACTTCTGTTAAAGGACGCATGGGTCTTCGATTCACGTCCGTGAATTTTTCTCTGATCAACTCCTGCTCACTCAAATTCCTCTCAACAAAATCGCTTCTTCGTACAGGATCCATTAATTCCCCAACTGCTTTTGAAACACGAGATGCATCCTTGATGTGAACAACTTGGTGGCCATATTCGGGGGCAATTTTGACAGCCGTATGTTGCCGACTTGTCGTTGCCCCTCCAATGAGCAAGGGCAAATCCATCCCCCTGTTTTCCATTTCTCTTGCAACATATGCCATCTCTTTGAGCGAAGGTGTAATGAGTCCTGACAGACCAATCATATCTGCCTCATGCCGTTCTGCAGCCTCCAGAATCGTTTCACAAGATACCATGACGCCCAAGTCGATGATGTTGTAATTATTACATCCAAGAACAACACCTACGATATTTTTCCCAATATCATGAACGTCGCCCTTCACCGTAGCAAGCACTACTGTTCCACGCGTAGCTCCACCTTCCACCTCAGTTTCCATATACGGATCGAGATAAGTGACCGCCTTTTTCATCGTCCGGGCAGATTTCACAACCTGTGGCAAGAACATCTTTCCCTCCCCGAACAAATCACCTACTACCTCCATTCCATCCATCAAAGGCCCTTCGATGACATCCAAAGGGGTTTGAAACATCCCTCTTGCTTCCTCCACATCATCTTCAATGAAATCGTTAATTCCATTGATGAGAGCATACTTCAATCTCTCCGCGCAATTCCCTTCTCGCCACTCAACCGTCTTCTCTTCCGATTCACCCCTTCCTTTGAATGACTCTGCAAACTCGATTAATCGCTCAGTTGCACTCTCCTTTCGATTGAAGAGGACATCTTCCACCCGCTCTAATAGGTCATCAGGTATTTCTTCATACACTACAATTTGTCCTGCATTCACTATACCCATATCCATACCAGCAGCGATAGCATGGTAGAGGAATGCCGAATGCATTGCTTCCCTAACTGCATGATTTCCTCTGAATGAGAAAGAAAGATTACTCACTCCTCCTGAGATTCGTGCCCCTGGACATGTTTGTTTGATCATCTTGGTCGCCTCAATGAAGTTGATTGCAAAATCATCATGTTCGGGAATTCCAGTTCCAACCGCTAGGATATTCGGATCAAAGATGATGTCCATTGGGTCGAACCCCACCTCATCAACGAGAAGAGTATAGGATCTTTGACAAATCTCTACTTTTCTTTCAATAGACTCTGCCTGACCTTTTTCATCAAAGGCCATGATAACAGTAGCTGCCCCATGTTGCTTGATGAATCGTGCTTTTGAGATGAAATCCTCGACTCCTTCCTTGAGACTGATCGAGTTGATGATAGGTTTTCCTTGAACACATTTCACTCCCGCTTCGATGACATCCCAATCTGAACTGTCAATCATGATTGGGACGCAGGCAATCTCCGGTTCTGTGGCAATAAGGTTGAGAAATCGAGTCATACAATTAACTGAATCAAGCATTCCTTCGTCCATATTCACATCAATGATGTTTGCTCCAGCTCTTACCTGCTGTAATGCGACCGCAAGCCCTCCTTCGAAATCATTCCCTTCTATGAGGCGCCGGAAGACAGCAGATCCAGTCACATTTGTTCTTTCCCCGACCATGGTGAAATTTGATGTTGGTTGAATGGCGTATGTTTCCAATCCTGCGAAGGTTGTATGCTCATGGAGGCAAT
>CAZMJD010000037.1:0-10605 GCA_964566385.1 uncultured Candidatus Poseidoniales archaeon
TCGACGGCGATGGTGCATTAGATATGTTCGTTGCCAATTATGGTGATGTCGATCAGATATTTTTCAACACGGGTACGGTCTTGAGTACCAATGCAGGTTGGACCAGTGCTTCCTCAATGGATACACAAGGTTGTGATGTAGGAGATGTTGATGGAGATGGAGATATCGACATTGTGGTCGCAAATGAGAATCAACCGAATCAATTGTACGTCAATCCTGGAAATGGTAATTTCCCCACCGCTCCATCATGGCAGACTGCCAATAGCCTCGATACGGTCAGTATTGGATTATGGGATGTGGACAACGATGGCGACCTCGATATGGTCGAGGGTAATTATCAGTCCAGCAACCACATTTGGATGAATCAAGGTGGGACTTTCAGTAAGATCATCTGGACCAGTCCTGACATCCTCGATACATGGGTGTTGAAGATGGGAGATATCAATGCAGATGGTACACTTGATTTGGCAGTTGGCAATGAGCAGCAGACCAATCAGGTATTCTTTGGGGAGTTTGATCAGGATGGTGACTGGGTCGCTGAACCGAGTGACGAGATGCCATATGACCCTACTCAGTTCAGCGACCAAGATCAGGATGGTTTTGGTGATCGACTACAAGGGCGATTGGCTGATGGATGCATAGGGTATTGGGGCGATTCGTGGAGAGACCGATTCGGTTGCCCCGATCTGGATGGTGACGGTCAATCAGACCTCTATGACCCATTTCTACAGCAGTCCAGCCAGTGGTCGGATATCGATGAGGATGGGCGCGGAGATAATTGGGATGATCCTTCTCTGAACGTCACTCGCTCTCCTCGCGGTATCGGACAATGGGTGTCTGTCGCATATCGTCCAGATCCTTCACCCTGGGATTTTGATAACGATGGCTATGAGGACCAATCCCTCCTCGATCGAGGACTGACCCCTATCGAACCATTCGATGACTGTCCAGATATGGGTGGAACATCCACACAAGACCTCTGGGGATGCTGGGATATCGATGGCGATGGATGGTCGGATGAAGGTGATTCACACCGTGCTGACCCAACACAACATTCCGATCAGGATGGTGATGGGTATGGTGATGCTTCAGATGGAAATGATGCTGATCGATGTCCGATGATCTGGGGGAATTCGACCGCTGATGTGCTAGGTTGTGTGGACGCTGATGGCGATGGTTGGTCGAGTCAATCGGACATCGATGATGGTGATGCCTCGAGATGGTCGGATCAGGATGGAGATACTTACTCCGACCAAAGTGACGATGACTGTCCAAGTATGTTCGGAAACAGCACCAACGATCGATGGGGGTGCATCGATCTGGATGGTGATGGTTGGTCGAACCCCGATGGCCAGGCACTAGCAAGCCCCCTTGGAAGTGCAGACAGCCACCCGAATGACCCGACTCAATGGAATGACACCGATGGTGATGGGTTCGGTGATAGCTCAAGTGGTCATGAACCCGATTCCTGCCCTGACGAGTACGGAGAAAGCACTTGGCGAGTGGTCGACGGATTGCTCGTACCACATTTTGGATGTCGAGATGGCGATGGTGATGGTATCGAGGATGCCAGTGACGACTGTCCTTCTTCTGCTGGTACCTCCCGCCTCGACCGCTGGGCATGTCCCGATGAGGACGGCGATGGTTGGTCTGATCTCAATGATGACTGTGCGACTGCTGCAGGAGATTCAAGCATCGAAATGATCGCTTGTCCAGATACAGATGGTGATGGGATTCCGGATCTGGTCGATCCCGTTCCGAATGATGGTCGAGGAACACTTGAGGACTGGGATGCAGACGGCTGGCCCAATCCTCTCAATGCATCTGACCTCCAATCAGATGAGGATCGCTTCCCCCTCGATCCGACGCAATGGAGTGACCTTGATGGAGATGGATTGGGTGATGAAGCGAATGGAACCAATCCCGATCCTTTTCCGGGTGATCATGACAATGATGGAGTCGTAGATGAAGATGATGCGTTCCCAGATGACCCACGTGAATGGTCGGATTTCGATGGTGATGGAATCGGCGACAACGCAGATACCGATGATGATGGTGATGGGTATCCTGACACTGTTGAATTGCGAGAGGGCACGAATCCTCTGCTCAGTGAATCTGCTCCGGTTCAGACCTTTGAGATGGTCGTTCCGGGGACGAGTATCGGACTTGGAGCGTGGGATCTGATTGGAATCTTCGCCGGTCTTCCTTTCTTCAGTTATCTTGCTCTGATGCTTCTGACTAGAGGACCTAGAGTGTCACGATTCGAGCGTGACCTGTATGAGGCAACGACTGAAGCGGAGCTTGCTGATATCGCAAGCCGCTATGAGTTGGCTATGCTCCTGCGCCTCATAGGTTCGCATCATGGCCTGCGATTGGAGAGGATTCGCTCGAAATTGGAGAACAAGTTCGATAGTCCAGCTCGGGGTGGATCTTCAGATGACATCTGGTCAGTTGGAATCGACACCACTTCCTCTGAGGATGTCACAACTCCAGATTTAGGTATGTCAGGAGTGGTCCGCAGTGATGGATACGAGTGGCTTGTACACGGTGGTCTCAACTATTACCGTCAGCCGAACAGTGGTTCAGAATGGACGCGTTGGGGTTGAACAGACTCTCACAAACGAATGTATGTGACTTGAGCGACGGCAACGAGTTTCCCTTCTTCATCACGGATTTCAGCTTCGGTTGGACATAGCGTTCGTCCCACTTTGATCACCTTGGCGTGACATACCACTCCGGTGTTACATGGTGCAAGGAATCGGATGTTGAAATCCGTGGTAGCGACCTGTGCGTCTGCTCCTGTGAGGGTCAAGATGGCCCAGCACGTCACAGTATCAGCGATTGTGGCGAGCATGCCTCCGTGGAAGGTTCGGTAGATGCCGTCCCACTTCTCTGCTCTTGGAACGTATCCATCACACTCTCCAGGAGATACTCTGAGAATCTCCATCTGCAGAGTTTCGATGATTGGGACGCTGTGGATCCGCTCCATCAGCGCCTTGACCTCTTCCTCTGAGATGCCTTCGTATTCTGGCATCTTCACGAAATCGACTCCACCATGCTTTCTTCATCATTCTCGGGTTCCAAGATAGCAGGGCTGACGGCATCCTTCTCGACCAGTTCGAGTTTTACCCGTACAAATGGATTAGGAATCATTCCATTCCAGACACCCCACGCTGCTCCCGCAATCAGAGTTGTTGTGAGGAAGGAGAATCCGATTATGCCCCACGGTGCACCACTGGCTGCTGCTTCAAGTGTCACTGGAGCGGTCCAAGCGAGGAAGGCCTGCTGGTCGTAGACGGGGCGTACGTAGACGAGGTTGCCATTCATGCTAGGATCGTAATCTGGACTTGGCTCGGCAGGGTCGAGATCAGTGTACCCATCCAACCTCAATTCCCAATCAATGAGGCGAGGCTGAGAAACATCGAGTGTCAATAGAACATCAACGGTGTATGGGATGCGTGGTTCGAAGAACTCGGATCCACTGAGCACTTGAGTGATGGGCAATGAGATTGCTGTGCCCGAGACATCGAATTCAGTCCACGTATTCCAGTGTGAATCACTGACAGCGAGGTCGATGTACAATGTATCACCTGTCTGTTCTCCTTCTCCTTGTGCATCGTCCGAACCATCCGAGCCAAGGTCAACGTTGGGTCGGATCTGTGCTGCTTGCATCGTGTTCGCATCGTAGTCCATCGAAGTGAATGCGACCTGCATGCGTGTCGTTCCTTCGGGTACCCAGACGTAGTGCTTGTCATCGGTGGAATATGACCCGAAGCTGCTCGTGGGTCCGTTGTTGAAGTGACTCCACTCACCCTTCCAAGAGTGCTTGAGTTGGTCTGTCGGCAGAACAATCTCCCGTTCGTCGAGCATGGCAAGATATCGGTCCATCTCGAAGGCATCCCACACTGTCATCTCGGGATGATCGATGAAGCCATCACCATCGGGGTCCCGGAGAAGTTGGACCGAGCGAGCTAATGCAACTGCACGGTCGACATCGACCAGACCATGTCCAACTCGCCAATCATGGCAGCGCCCTGTGGTGTTCGAAGTGTAGCAACTGTCTGCAGGAATATCGTTGCAAGAGTCCTCGTCGTTACCATCTTCACACGAATTCTTGAGAATGTCATACTTTGCTGTCAACTCCAGAATCAATTCAACTTCATGTACGCGGGTGTTGTTGTTGGTCACCCAATCCTCGAGGTGTATGCCCTGAGGTGTATCCCCAGTAACCATACTGATACCTGCATCGTGGTCTTCGTGTTGGTAGTCAGCGACGCCAAGAGATGGTGCGACAGAAATCAGAACAGTAGCGATGCCTCCGATGTGAGGCGTTGCCATACTTGTTCCACTGATCGCCATGTAGTAGATATCGCCTTGTGTTCTTGTTGAAGCATCGATTGCTGTTCCACGCGGAGCTGTTGCCCAAATGTCTCGCCCTGGGGCTCCGATATCAGGCCAGGTGTGCTGCTGACTCTTCCAACCCCGACTGCTGAATGAGGTGACCGACTGACCATCATGAGCCAGTGCAGCTACCGAGATCGCCGACGGTGTATTCGCATAGACGTTGGTCCGCAGATCTCCATCGCTCTCGCTACCTCCTCCGCCTGAATTGGAGGCCGCGAAGATGACTGCTACTCCGTTCTCATAGGTCAATCTCTCAGTCAGCTGAGCGATGCTTCCTCCAGGATCGTAGTCTCCGTCGGTACCCCATGAGTTCGAGACGACACGGATGTTGTATTGGTTCAAGCCCGGTCGGCTGTTCTCGAAGACCCACTCAAGCCCTTGCTGAGCTGCGAAGATACTCGCTCCATCTCCGGTACCAAGCGCTACGATCTGTGCTCCTTTTGCGGTTCCCAGCCGCCGTCCTGCAGAGGCGTCACCATTGCCGGCAATGGTGCCTCCGACATGTGTGCCGTGACCCGATGAGGTATCTGAGTTACAGCGAACTGCGTCCACCCACTCCGTTCCCGACCATTTGGCTGACCAGATCAGTTTCTCGCCGGACCAAGGCTCTCCACAATCGAAGTCAGGATGTTCCCCGTCGATTCCAGTATCCAGATCGACTGCAGTCGTTCCATCTCCATCCCATTCGCTGAATTCGAATGTGTCCTCGAATTCGATGTTCCCTTCAGCATCGACGATGGCGCGATGCCATGAGGTGCTGGAATTGACTACATGGACTGTCTCGTGCATCATGGCACCAATGTTGGTGGGGTCTCCTGGCAGGAAGAAATGCTCCAGCAGTCGATTCAATTCCAAGTGAAGGACCATGGGCTCTGAAGCCAGAGCAAGGATCTGTTGCATGGTGCCAGAGACCAGCCCTCCATTGATCAGTGGTGCATCTCCTAGGTGCTCAAGCCCAATCAGTGTCATTCGTTTCCTTTGCTCATCGGTCACAGGGTCAGTGAATTGGTAGATGACCTCGAAGATGCTTGTCTGATCACCATCCGCACCTGCTTGAGCAAGGGCTTGCTGTAAGGCAGGATCCATCACATCCCAACGTGGTGTAACCCCTTCTCCTGTCGCAACAGCGATGCTCGTGGTACATATGAGGAGCAGTCCCAAGGCCAAGGCTCCACGCATCGTGAATGGGAGACCATCGGGTCCATTTGAGTACTGCGATGGACTGCTCAACAGTCGTGCCATCCATTCCCGTTCAATGAATCTTCAGTCATCTGTCCAACTCTGTCTACGATTTTTTCGTTCGTTCTGCGCCATTCTGTTGTGACTGTTCATCCGATGACCGAAAAGAATGGGTATCAATTGCCACCTCGGTAAGATGTGGATAAGGATAGTGATGCCCTTGTGCATCTACGCTTATTCCTAGTCGCTGTGATCTGGGGTGCGGCATGGACCTCTGGCCGACATGTGGCGACGAATATCCCTCCTATCACTGGTGCAATGCTAAGATACGCTATCGCAGTGCCATTCTTCCTGCTGGTCCTAGCGTGGAGAGAGGGTCTGTTGAACGGAGGTGAGCAGCGCTTTGGCTTGGACCTTCCAAAGGGTGACAGGCTTGGTGCGGTCGCTATGATCGGCCTTTTCTCGACCTTGTTGTATCAAGTCCTGTTCATGCTCGGGATGCGATGGACCGCAGCTGGTGATGCATCACTGGTCATCACCTTCAATCCACTCATCACGGCGGTTCTGGCAGTTGTATTTCTAGGCCATCGTTTCACCTCTCGCACAGCGATAGGTCTTGGTCTGGGCCTTGCGGGTATCATGATCATCGCTCTGGGTAGTCCGAATGATTCCATTCCTCTGCGAGAACGCTTGCTTGGTGATGCGATGATCTTCCTCGGTGCAGGGGCATGGGCAATTTCGACCATTCTCATGAAACAGGCGATGTCTCCGACAGGTGACACGGTCGCTATGACTCCCTTGGCGCTGACAACTTGGGCGTCGGTAGCAGGTTTGCTGTATCTTCTCCCATTGAGTCTCATTGAGGTTCTGTGGACAGGTCTGCCCGAAATCCAACTCCTTGTCTGGCTCAATCTCATCTATCTCGCGATGATCTCCACAGTGATTGCATACGTCTGGTTTGCAGAGGGGGTGGATCGCATCGGGCCTGATAAGGCGGCACTGTATGTCTATCTTGTACCACCTTTCGGCATCTTGAGTGGCTGGGCTTTCCTCAATGAGCAGCTTGGGATGGGATTGCTCCTCTCTTTCATTCTCATTGTTTCAGGGGTGCGCATCGCTTCGTCTGCTGATACGTCTGGACAGACGTCGCAGAAGATGGTCGTGACTGCCGAGGAATGAACGATTTCTTGAGTTCTTATTGCCGTGCATCTCGCTTGGTTCCCGCGGCTCGTTTCTTACCCTTCTGACCTCGATGATTCCTGGACCGGTGATTCTGCCCTCGATTCTTCTGGCCATGTCCCTTCTTTCCTCGGTGGCCCTTGGACTGGTTGCCGCCTGATCGATTCTGTGGGGATTGTCTGCCTTTCCCTCGCCCTCTGTGACCTCGGGACTTCTGGTGCCGATTCTGTCGTTTGTCACCCGAACGCTTTCTTCGTCCTGAACCGAATCGATTGTGAGGTCGAGGTGGTTTCATTGACGGAACCGCGTCTTCGAAATGGAAGGGGTGGTCATACTCTACGTCGATCCTTTCCCCTGTCAATCGCTCGATTTCTCGGAGTTTGAAACCCTCACTCTCATCACAGAACGCCAGTGCAACTCCACTCTTACCTGCTCGTGCTGTTCGGCCGATTCGGTGGACATAGACCTCTGGCTCATCTGGAAGGTCAAAGTTGAAGACGTGCGTCACATCGTTCACATCGATTCCTCTGCTTGCAATATCGGTTGCAACAAGAATCGGGGTCTTTCCACTTCTGAAATCATCAAGTGCTCGTGTGCGAGCAGCTTGAGACTTGTTCCCATGAATCGCCACTGCCTTGATTCCGAACTTCCTGAGTTCCTTCACCAATCTGTCAGCACTATGCTTCATGCGAATGAACACGATTGCACAAGTGACATCGTGGTCCTTGATGATGCGTGTCAGAAGGTGTTTCTTGTTCTTCTTCTGCACGAACATCACTTGTTGTTCGACACTTTCGACCGTCAATTCATCGGGGGTCATTTCGATGTGAACAGGATTGTTGAGAAATGAATCCGCCAACTTGGAGATCGAGCGGGGCATTGTAGCGCTGAACAAGAGGTTCTGACGCTTGTTCGGAAGAAGTTTCAGCACTTTTTTGATATCGTGGATGAAGCCCATGTCGAGCATTCTGTCGGCTTCATCGAGAACGAAGAACTCGACGGCCTTCAGATCGATATGTCTCTGCTGGATTAGATCGAGAAGACGTCCTGGAGTTGCTACCAGAACATCGATGCCTTTGTTCAGTGCCTTGACCTGAGGGTTCTGATTCACTCCTCCGAAGATGACATGATGACGTACGTCGAGATGTCTCCCATAGGCCCCGAATCGCTCACCAATTTGTGCAGCTAACTCTCGAGTGGGTGAGAGAATGAGGGCCCTGATCATTCGTCGTCCAGATGGACGCCCTCGTCGTACCATGATTTGCAGTACAGGGAGAGCGAATGCAGCAGTCTTCCCAGTGCCAGTTTGAGCTACGCCGAGGACGTCATGTCCTTCGAGGAGGAGTGGGATTGCTTGCTCTTGTACTGGAGTAGGTTCCTCGTATCCCTCGTCACTGATCGCGTCCAGCAGATCATCATACAGCCCAAGGCTTTGGAATCCTTCCATGATACAACTCTCTTCATGGCATTGACATTGGTGGGGTGCTCTACGCTCCCTTTTCTGCAATCGCCTGCGCTTGGACTTGATAGTTAAACTCGACCGAGCAATGCACACTGAAACAGTGATACGGTCTGAGGTTGACTTCAGACACGTGCTATGTTCGTGAATGAATCTCTCAGGACGGTGCAGCGAAGGATTGTGAGATCCAGATTCCGATAGCATAGGCGAGGACAGTTGCAAACATCCCCGCCCCCATCGCAGGCCAGAAATCCCATCCAGCACGCAGCAGGGTCGGCAGCACAAGGAACAGCATCATTGATGGCAGGACAAGCCACAGGATGTTACCCGCGTACTCACTCACTAACTCCAGATCTGCGGTATCTCGGTACAACCAGATCATGGCGAGGATGCTTGCGACCGGTAGTGAGATGACCAATGCTCCAAACAATGTGGAACGGTGAGCAATTTCACTTGAAGCGACGATGATTGTTCCACTCAACACGCCTTTCATCACGAGATTCCACCATGCCATACTCCGCATGTGCGAGTACGGCCTATGGAGTTCGCGAGGGCAGCACCATTTCAGGGCGACTAATGGTGATGCCTTGGAACAAGGCATCGGATGTGGATGAAAGAATAAGGTGGGGGCACTGGGATTCGAACCCAGATCAGCGGGTGTCTTCTGCGCTGGTGATCAACTCACTCGCAAGGCGGGGACGGGTCGGCGCTCCAGTCGTTCATCACAACCATCTGCAAACCCACTTCTCGTCATACCCGTGCAACTGGAGCCCACGATGCTACCGGATTACACGATACCCCCATGTATGGTTTCGGGACAAATCCCTTGTTCATGATGCTGACGGTCAATCTTCAATCGTTCTTGGGTCAAGGATGGTAATAATTTCAGTCGTGTCTGCGCTCAGTTCAATGACAGCCGCCATCGATGTACGCATCACATGATTTTCATTTGTCAGCAATCGAATCGCGTGCTCGGTTGTTGGATTGTGCCCAACGAGTATGAGTGTGTCCACCACTCCTTCAAGATGCGTCATTTTTGCGATCTCGGTCACCGTCGATGCCGAAGTCATGTACAAGTCAGCTTCATCGTGAACATCACTGACTTCTTCTGAAAGGCCGAGTGCACTCCAGGTCTGTTGTGCTCTGGTAGCGGTCGAGACGATCACGCGAGTGTTCTCTCCGAGATATTCTCTGACCATGGTCCCAAGAAGAGGTGCTTGACGACGTCCGCGCTTGTTGAGGGGGCGGTCGTAATCAGTGAGTGAAGGCTCACTCCAGTCGGATTTTGCATGACGAACCAGAATCAGCCGCATCATCGTGCCTCTCGACGAGCTCGCTTGCGCTGCCGGAGTTTCTTCTTACGCCACTTCCAGCGCTGCTTGCCATGCTTCTTCCACGCACGGGAACCTCGCTTCATGTGAATCGCAGTTCGGCGTGACGGCGCGGCTTTATCATGCCTTCGGGAAGTTCTCATGTGCCTGTAGTGACGCACCACGGTCAGGTGAACGAACAGAAGTTCCTGTCTCAATCCGTGAGCGGGCAGGACGGGATTCGAACCCGCGACATCCGGCTTAGAAGGCCGGCGCAGTATCCTGGCTGTGCCACCTGCCCGACCTGTTCCACTCGTTCATCCCACTCAAAGCCTGTGGCTATGGGTCAGGTCATACGCTCGTTGCAACTTTGACAACGGGGTCGAGCCACTGCCTGCTTCTGTCCACAGGATGGGCATGTCCGTTGTGCACGAGGAGATCGAGATCCCATCTCAACTTCTTCTTTGAGGATCTGTAGGAGTCTTGACTCTGAGAGTCGCGGTGAGCGCTGAATACTATCTGTCAATCGATCGTGTGCATCCCCATGGTCTGTGATCCCTGCCGCGTGGAATAATTCGTGGGCGAGAGTTCTGCGATACAGAGTTTCATCCTCCAAGAGTACTGGATGTAACTCGATTCTCACAGTCCCTGGATCGATTCTGTGCTTTCTCCTTCGGACCATCTCTGCTTGACCCAGATCGAATGATGTGCGGCCAAGATCGCCTTCTTCGGGAGAGAGCCAGGTCAATTTCACACATTTGGTCAGGAAGGACTTGAACGGTGCTTCGACCTCTTCCTCTGTCAGAGCTGCAAGCACTTCGTCGAGCAGCCCTTGTTCCAATGTAGGTGGTACATCAGGTATGGCCGCCTTGACCATGTGTGGCGAGGCTGGGATGCGTGCGGGACCGATCCGCTGGATATCATCGCGGGAATCAACCGGTGTGCTGAAGTCCATCTCGTCGTATTCTACGAGGCGGTCACCCTTAAGACACCGCGGTCGGTGGTCTCGACTCAGGGCCCGTAGATCAGCCTGGAAGATCGCTTCCTTGGCATGGAAGAGGCCGCGAGTTCAAA